>NZ_JALCZE010000016.1:0-124890 GCF_024586575.1 Chryseobacterium sp. WG23 | reverse complement strand
TTCTTTTACTATATATTACTTTTATATGATCGGGTTGTCTTATCTGAAGGTACTGGATTTGGTTTTGGCTAAAGCCAATGGATGGGGTTTGTTTTATGTGGGCGGGCTAAAGCCCATCCCTATTGAACAGGTGTTCCGGAAAGAATGGGTTTATTATTGGCGGCTGGCTACTGGCGGCTGGCTATTGACCATTGACCATTGACTATTGACGATTCACCGTTGACCGTTCACTTACTGCCGCATGTTTATCAGGCTTCTTTTGTAATGTATCACTCCTACCCTAGCCCCGATAGTAACGGGTACCCCGCAGCATAGCTTGGAAAATGGAGGGATACAGCGCAGGGAGCCATGGCGCGAGGAGTATGAGTGGATAGCGGGAAAAAGCTCCTCTTGAGTTCGAGGGTTGGAGAGTCTGAGAGTTGGTGAGTTGGAGGGCTGGAGAGTTCGAGAGATGTAGAGACCTAGAGATCGAGAGGGAGATCGTTGGGAATGTAAGTATCTTACTATTTTTTGGAAAATTTGAAATATGGAGTTTTCCTGTTTCAAATTATATTGTATGATCAGAAAAAGCGTTTGACCAGTAATCTATAGGTGTAGTACCCGATAAGACAGCCAACAGTGTCTGCTACGATATCCAGTGTTTCCATAGATCTACCCAATCCCATTTCCTCCTGCAGAATTTCAGTAAGGAAAGCATAGATAAGGATGATCTGAAAAAAGTAAGAGAATTTTATTTTGGGAAATGTAGCAATGAAAGCGAATCCCAATGCTGCAAATATACTCAGGTGCAAAACTTTGTCTATACCACTGAACATGAACCAATATTCCTGGTTCTCTTCTCCGGGCTTGAGAAGCATGTAAGTAAGAAATGCCCAATAAATGGGCAATATCTTACTAAATATTTTTGAAATCTTATCCAATGATAGCCTGGTAATCTTCAGCTGAAAGTAATTCAGACTGATCTGCTCCATCAGCAAGTTCTAATTTGATAATCCATCCATTTCCATAAGGATCTGTATTCAACAGCTCAGGCTGGTCTTCTAATTCTGAATTAAATTCAATAACCTTTCCTGCAATAGGTAAGAATAAATCTGAAACAGTTTTTACCGCTTCTACACTTCCGAAAACATCTCCTCCATTAAGGTCATCATCTACGGTATCTACATCTACATATACGATGTCTCCAAGTTCTCCCTGAGCAAAGTCTGTAATACCAATTGTAGCCACATTACCTTCAATCTTGATCCATTCGTGATCTTTAGTGTACTTTAATTCTGATGGTGTGTTCATTTTTAAATTTTTATTTTTACAAATGTATTCAAAATTCTAAAAGGTTCAAAGCTTTAATAAGCATCTTACAGAAATTTTGAATGGAAATAAAAAAATCGCTGCCGGAGCAGCGATTCAGGTTGAATATTATTTTTTAATCACCTTATTAGGATAGGTTTTTGCATCAAGCAAATCACCAAACATAAAAAGATACTGAAACTGTAATTTTTTTCCCAGGAGAATTGCTGCCTACACCAACATTGACTATAGTACTGATAAAGTTAAACTAAAGATCCCTCTCTATAGCAGAAAGGGATTTTAGTTTTAGCAATTATATGTTAATTTTTTTCTTAGAAACCACCACCAGCATCACCGAATGTAAACGTTGCAGAAATACCTGCTCTAACCGTTGACAGTGGAAATGCAGTTGATATCTTATACTTGGAAGTCATCTGCTCATAGAACACTCTTAAATTCAGATTCTCGGAAACATTATAGTCTGCCGAAAGTTTGATATTTAAAAGTCTCTGTCCTCCTGTGATTTGGGAATCATCTAACAATATATTCATAATAGAGGTTTTACTGTCTCTCAATGAAATATCTCCTCTGATATTAAGATCGCTTCCTTTTCCTTTTGATCCTCTTACATTCGCCATTCCTAATCTGAAATTCCGGACAATATATCCCAGTCTTACCACATATTCTGAATTGGAATCTTCAGTAAGGGTATGATTCACTAATCCCAGTACCATCATTCTATTTCTGTTATACTGTAATCCGAACTGCATATTGTTTCTCATGGTCACATCTACTCCGATAAGCGGTGCAAACGATTCTACATAGCCAACCTGAGCAAAAGTAAATGGATTGATGTAATCTTTATTCACATCAAACGCAGAATTTGGATCACTAACCTTAGTAATTAAGCTATTGAAATAGTCAATACTAGACTGGATTCCCGTAGCTGTATAGGTTGCGGTATATCCATGCAGAATATCAAACTTGGTAAACTGCCCATTAATCATTGGTACATTTCTTAGTCCAGAGTACGTAATCCGCCAGTTTGGTAGCGGGAATCCTGCTTTTTTAGGATTTCCCATTGTTTTCACAGCTTTACCTTCAACAGCCGCTCTAAACGCCGGAATTAATACATAAGCATTGGATATGCTATAATGTTCAGCAAATCCATCATTGCCAATAACTGCATTCGGACCTCCTAAACGGGTTGAAAGTACGCGTGCATTTTCTCTGATGGCCTGATAAACAGCCTGTCCATCCTTAAATGAAGTACTTAGAAGTACTGTAGAGTTGGAATAGGTTATTAAATCAGTAGCAAACGTAAAGTCTGGGTTTGCAACACCTCCGTTTGTATAGTTAAATCCGGAATGCGAAAAATTCCTGTTATAATTATGCAATATATTAAGATCTATTCTAAAATCATTCATTGGAACAATTTGGAGATTTGCTCTTAGTTCTTTCGTTGACATTCTTACATATGGATCTGTCATGTATGGGGAATCACTTACCCAGCCATTTTCCATCACGGTTCTTCTGATATCGGCCTGTGATCCAAACAGGAATCCCATTGTAGGTCCTCCTAATGTCTGTCCGGAACCATACCAGTTCGGAGCAGACAATAATCCTGGAAGTACAGTACCATTTGTTTCATTATAGTTCACATCCAACTGCTTGAAAGAAGTCAGGAAGAATGCGGCACTTTGAAGTACGGTAAGTTTATTTTTAAACTTATAGCCTTTATATCTGTATCTGTTCTTTGCCCATTGCTGTGTATACACATTGTTCAGGGAATCAATTTCCTGCTTGCGTTTTTGCAGTTTGGTAGAAATATTTTTAAAATAGTTAAACTGCCCGAAGAACTTAGGAATATCTGCTGTGGCCGTTGCCTGGATAACATTGGTATTCTGTCCCACAGATCCTAACGAACCTTCCGGGCTTGCAAGTAATGCTGTAGATCTCGCATTCCAGTTATAGGTAAACCCATATCCTACTTCAGCATTAATGAAATCTAAATAAGGAAGATACTGGAATGGCAGTTTATAGTTCAGCTGAACCCTGTGGTTATACAATACCGGTCTTCCTGCTCTGAATATATTTCCAAAAATAGCCTTATTATCCATGGTGTTAACATCCACATTATCATTTAAAGTTCTGGTTGCAGAATTGATTTCCAGTTTTAATGATTTTGTAAAGTTGAATCCTAATCCGTACTGCCATCCAAAATAGAAGTTTCTGTTTCTTAATGCTCCAAGATCACCACTGGTATCTCCTCCTAAAATAGCTTCTACATTTCTGAATTCAAGCTCATTATAATTCCTGTCGATTTCAGTTCTGAATGATAACCTTGTAGGAACCGGATTAAAGTTGAATTCCTTCACCCATCTCAGATATTTGGCAGATTTTGCCGTATCACTGATCATTTTGTTGAACGGTTTAATCACCCATGGTTTAAAGGTATAATTGTAATCAATATATCCTCTCAGGTATTGTCTATAGTTTTTCTTTGTATAGATGTCCCTGAAATAATCATCGTTATAAACAGCAGTCACAGAAACGTTTTCTATATCATAGAATTTAGGTTTCTTATTTTGATTCACTCTTTCTTTACGCATATTCACCACTCCAATACTTCTCTGCTGAGTATACGTTCGTGCCACCTTTTTCAATTGGGCTTTATTGGCAGCCTTACTAAACTCAACATCCGTATCCAGAGGATTATATTTCGGATCCTCGATGGTTTGTGAATAAGAGTAATTCAAAGGTATTTTCATACCTGTTTTTTCCGGTAATAGTTTATCAACGTTAACGGCTGTATTAATACTGAATGCTGATTGGGTAGACTGGTTTCTTTCTGCAGGTTTTGAATCTATATTTCCGAATCCAACTGAGGTATAGGAAGCATTTGCATTAACTGTTGCAAAATCTCCCATATTGAAATTTAAGCTGGCATTTCCTGCATATCCGCCATCATTTTCAATCTCAGAAAGACGGATTTCGTTGACCCAAAGTACTCTGGTCATTGCTCCTAGCGTTCTATCAGCATTTCTTACCCCAATCATTATTGTTGTAATGTTTCCTAAACTAGGCCGACCTTTAATATAAATATCTTTATTAGCACCTGCATTAGCCTGTTGAAACACGGGATCTGAGGTTCTGTCTGTTAATTTTATAGCTGAGTTCTTATCTCTTCTGATTTTAGCGTCCACAAAATTCTGGATATCAAAATCTACCTCGTTTTCCATTGGCCATATCTCCATTGGAGCTGTTGCAGAGGTTGGAGTAATTTTTAGAGATGCTTCATACTCATAATAGTTATCTGTAGCATCACTTCCAAAACGGATGAAAAATTTAGTTCTGGGGTCAATCTTTCCAATGTTATTATCTCTATCTCCAGGAACATGAGTATGAACAAAAAGCTTAAGCTTCTTATATCTTCTCATATCCAATGTTGTATTTTTAAACACTCCTCTCGCTTCAGCCTGAAGATCAGTTGCTTTCATATAAAGAGAAGCTTCATTCTGTCTTTGTGCTCCTGCATTTCCACTCAATACCTGTCTGTCAATACCCGGAGGCAGTACATAAGGGGGTTGGTTAAATGCATTTTCTTCAATATTTACACTTCCTACATCAAAATTATCATTTAACGTAGTACTTCCTGCCGTTCCTTCTTCAGGATTCTCTACAAGAGGGCTGGCAATTTTATATGGATATTTTCTCCAGTCAGATCTTACAAGATCCATTGTTCCGAATCTTAATGTAGAGGTTTGCTCAAATCCTGTTAACATTAATCTGGCAAATCTTACATTATTTAAAACAGAAGGCTCGTGTGTTCCTTCATTCAGATCATATTTAGAAACCGGAATTCTGAAAAGATACCATTTTACATCCGAAGACTGTCCGTTCTGGAAATTGGCTTTTACCGTCTTTACATCAACAATATTGTTATCTCCCAATGTAAGACTTGGTTTATCCAGTTTTACCACATATTGGTTATAATTTTCAGTTTGATCAAGGTTATAATCTTTGTTGATATCTTCAGCATCCGGCGTTTGTGAAGCTACATTCAAAGAGTTGGCTTCAGAGTTTCCGTCCGGGTTCCTGAAATATTTATATCGCTGAACCAGTGAAGCAGCCTGGCTTCCTGTAAACCGGTCAGACATAAAGAATACGAAGTCATCTAAAGCAGGGTCAGATGTATTAGTGATCGGGTTCACAAATGTATTTCCAAATCTCATGGACTCCTGATCAGAACTTAATCCATCATATCCTACATCCTGCGCTTTTCTATTTTCCCCTTCCGTAGAGAATGCATAAAGAATAGGTGGCTGTTTTGGCTGTACTCCCCAATTTGAGTTGGTGGTAGTGGAAGGAGTTGCCGGAGTTGGAAGTCCATTTTCATATTGCATTTTCCCATCTTTCAGTACATCTTCAGAAACATTTCCTAAATGCAGTAAAAGTTTGGGATTAGCTCCCAATTGGTTTCCATCCGCATAGGGATCCATCATCCAAAACTCTACATACTCAATGTTTGAGTTTACAAAGTTGGAGACACCTATTGGTCTCATGATTCCGGCCCATCTGTTTTGTGCCAGCTCAGTGGCCTGATTGACGTTATATGGACCTCTTTCCTGAGGGTAATATGAAATATCAAAAGTATTTGTAAAGGTTTGTTCACCTGCTACAAAATCCCTGTTATTATAGATCTCGGATAATTGTACTCTTCTTGAGGCGTGATTGGATACAGACTGTGGGGTAATCCCCGCAGGTGTTCTTCCCCCTACTCCCCAAAATCTTGGGTCAATATTATACCATGATAATAAACCTCTTCCATAGCCGCTGGTCAAATCATCGTTAAGAGGAGGATTATTGAACGGAGCAACCGTATTTTTCTCAGGTTTTGAGGCTAAACTCCAGGCGGCAGGTTCTTTTAAGGATATTTTAGAAGTCGTTTGTTCAAAGTCATCAATATAAGACTGATCGTTGGTTCCTTTATTCAGTCCCGGAAGCAGGTAGGCTCCTTCCATTTTAAAATTTACGTTGGACGGAGCTTCCGTTTTTACCAATGGCAGTTTATCGGTAAGCCTTGTCAGGAACGGAACCTGATTATTGTACATCAAATTGATCCCTGCCATTGTATTATTTACGGCTTCCTGTCCGTAATTTACTTTCTGGGTAAGTGGGGATTCCGAATAATTGACGACCGTGGCTCCTAAAATAAAGTTTTCACTAAACCTTCTTTCTAAATTTAATCCTAAGAATCTTTTTCGCTGGGTATTAAATGTTAGCTGGTTTTCCAGTGAAATATTAATCGCCTGGCCGGACTGCTTCACATTTTCATTAATGATCGTCACGGTTCCCAGCATATAGTCTACGGTATAGTCTACCCCTTCATTCAGCTGTACTCCATTGGCAGAAACTTTTACAGATCCTTGCGGAACATTGACAGCTCCTAAGGAGATCCCTTGCCCCTGTGTTCCTTTATAACGCCCCTCTATCGTATACCACTGAGGAACAGTAGATTGCGCTAGAGCTAATTTTTGCTTGTCATATAAATCATGAAGAACATATTTTGGATCATTTCCTACTAAGCTCTGCATATAATCTCCAAAAGGCTGTACTTTAGTGAAAATTATTTTCCCGTTTTCAGGTCTTACTGTAATCCCATTGACAAAATCAAAAATACCATCACCTTTAGAGCCGTCCTGATTATTCTGAATATCACCATTCATATTCAAACGGTCCCAGTTCATTAATTTCAGTAAGTTCTGATCCTGTACCGGAGTACCGGGAAGATAATTTACTTTTCCTCCTGTTTTCTGATCTCTATAATATAAATTCAGCATAAAACCATCCTGTGCAACCTGCCCTGCATCCAAAGAATAAATATTCTTCATCATCAGCTTCCACATCGGAGATTCTGTATTTACTCTATTGTTTACTTTTAAAACCTTGGTAATTAAAACCGGACTTTCTTCCGAAAATTCCCCGACTTTATATACTTTATTACTTCCCCCAACAGTATAAGAGTAAGATACCGCTAAAATCTGGTCATTATTTAGTTTTTGGTTTAATGAAATATATCCTAACTGCGGCTGTAATGTATACTCATTGGTATTAAGCCTTCTCGCTTTTGTATTGACGATGAATTCTTCACTATTGTCATAAGGTACTGCACTTCCCGGAAAAATCTGACCTTGAAAAATAGCACCATAATTTTTACCTGGTTCTCTGGTACCCGCTGTAGTACTCACAGCAGTATATAATCCGTTCAGAGAGTTGTCTGGCAGCATTGCTCCACCAGCACCTTCTCCAAGATCTCGGATCCCGATAATATTCTTTTGATAAGCCAGATTGCTATTTCCCTGATCCAATACCCAAACTTCCGCTCTGGTAATATTAATAGTAGAATTGATCTGTGGGTAATTAGCTAAAGCAGCCTCATATTTTCCCAGGAAGTAATGTCCTAAAAAGTAGTGTTGGTTATCTTCATAGTCAACAGCATTGACTTTAAAATTATTCATTACCCCACCACCCTGTACTACGATATTTCTGGCTTCACCTTGTTGCTGGGAAAGGACAACTGTTCCAAAGGTTTTACCCAGCTGAAATTCAGCCTTCACCCCGAATAAAGATTGTGACCCACGGATCAAACTTGTTGAAAGCGGCATATTTACGTTACCAAATTCAACCCTTTTGATGATTTTATCCTCACCACCTGCATTAGGTTTATCTACATTTCCAAGCCCTTTGCTCTGAAGATCCTTCCAGTTTCCTTTAGCCTGCCATACAAGGTTCATTCTGTTCTCAAAAGCAAAACCACTTTGGGTATCATAATTGGCTTTTAGCTGAAGGTTTTCCCCAACTTTACCCAATAATCCCAGCTGAATTCTCTGATTGATATCAAAAGTAAAGCTGGTTCTGTTCTGAGGCAGAATCATCGGGTTATCTATTTTTTGGTAAAGACCTGCAAAATCAAGGGAAGCGTATCCTGTAGGAATGATTTCAATCTTATTTCCTCCGAAAATAGTTTCAAAAAGCCTGTTATTGATCTGCACTGACGGGATTAATCCTTTTTTACGCGCATCGGTTTTGTCTTTTCTGAAAAGGAGATTGTATTTTTCAGATTTCTCCTTATAATATGCCCGGGTCTGCGTGGCCAGCATATAGTCTTTATATTCTTCAGGAGACATTGCTGTGGGAGGTCCTGTAATGGTATTCCCAACTTTAGGATACACATAGTACATCCCGGTTTTTATGTCGTAATAGGCTTCATACCTTGTAGGGTCAGCCACTTCATATTCTTTTCTTATGATTGCTGTATCCTTTTTCTGCTGCTGTGCAAAAGCACTGACAGACATACAAAGAAACGACAGGAACAAAAATATGTTAAGATGCTTATTATTCGTCACCAAATGTTAAATGTTTTTTAAAATTTGTTTTACCAATTCTTCAACCGAGATGCTTGGATCTTGTTTTAATATTCTATCAGCAATCTTCTCGCTCATCCGCTTAGGAATCCCTAAAACTTCTAATGCAGATAACGATTCTTCCTTAATTTTATTATCTACCCATGCAGAAATATTCTCTGCAGGATCACTGAATTTCTGGACTTTATCTTTAAGATCAACAATAATTCTTTCAGCAGTTTTTGCTCCGATTCCTTTTGCTTTTTGGATCAAAGCACTGTTCTTTGAAAGTATTGCAGAAGCGATCTCATCAAGGCTCAATGTTGAGAGCAGAATAAGGGCTGAAACAGCTCCTACTCCATTAACGCTTATTAACAGATTAAACATTTCTTTTTCTGAACGAGTGTTAAATCCAAAGAGAAGATGAGCATCTTCACGGATGATCTGCTGAATAAATAGAAAGGTCTGCTGATTCAAAACCAGCGTCTGTGAGGTCATTAAACTGATACCTACATAGTAACCAACTCCTTGTACATTAATTACTGCGTAGGTAGGCGTAAGTTCCTGAACGGTGCCTTGTAAAGAAAATATCATTATTAATTTTTAAAACTCCCAAATATAGCAATTTAAACTAATTAATATTTTCATTTCACGTGCGAATGATTTTTAACTTAATTTTTGAAGTGGAATTCAATCATTTGGAAGAAAAATAAAAGATTTGAAAAAAACGGAAACTTCATCTTTGCAGCTCTCATGATTTCCAACCTGCCCCATCATACCAAGGCTTCATTATTTACCACCAAATCTCTAATTGAAGTCCATAAGATATTCCGTGATTTTTATTCAGAAGCCTGGTATTGAAGTCTGATACTCCTGTTATTCCCATGAAGCTATCAGACCAATGGGCATAGGTAATAAACGGTCTTATAACCGGTCTTGAATAATATCCGTAATCCCACGAAATTTGAGGGGAAAATGTTACTTTCTGCAAACTTCCTTCTATTGCAGACCTGTTATCTTTCATATACTCAGTGCCAGCTTCCAGTGCCAGATTAAAATGTTTGTTAATATAATACAGATAACGAAAGCCTATACTCAACCAGTTTTTTGCTACTTTATTATCGAGTACCACTCCATTTTCATTGGTATTGCCAATTCCAAAATCTTTGTACTGATAAGTAAGTGATACCTGCACTGCATGTCTCTGTTTATCATCATAAACAAAATTATTAATGATATCCAATGAGTTGGCATGGTCAAGATTATACATTCTTTTTCTACCTGTAAAATCTGACACCGTTTTTCCTGTATAGAAATTATTTGTAATTGAGCTTCCTTTTCTAAATATTACGGTAGAAGTATGAGTAATATTCTTTTTGGAATAAGTCCACCATCCTCCAACTGCGTATCCAAAAGATTTTGGGGTATTTTCTATTTCATTTCCGGTTTTAAGACTATACTGGCCAAGGAGGTTAATTTTAGAGTATTCTGAAACGGGAATATCCAAATACCTAAGATCAGTTACATAGGAATGGGAATCATTATTTCCGTATTTAAATCTTATGAATGCAGCGTTTAAGTTCCCGGAATTTTTAATTTTATAATTTTCTATCCCAATACCTACCTGTGAGTTTTGCGCTGAATTAAGCCAAAAATAATCCAATAATTCACTATTCCGACGATCGTAATATCGTTTTCCTATCCATAGATTGGCATTTCTGACTACGTTATTTATTTTTCCATATAATTGGGCGGTCTGAGGAAACTGTTTATAATCATCACCTCCATAAGGAATAAATTTCGCCATCATATAGGTTACTTCATACACATTTACAGAATCTTTATTTTTATACCGGTAATTAAACTGAAGCTCTCCATAATGATTGGCCTCATTACCCATTCTGAATTTATGTACATTTTCCGGAGTTGTAAAATTGACCATTTGATTTCCATCAGTACCTCCTATTCCTGTTCTTAAGTATCCATTGATAGAAAATTCATGAGGGTTGAAGTTAAATCTTTGTGAATAGCACAGGGATGCAACCATCAGAAGCAGATGGCAGCCCAACGTTGTGAATGTCTTTTTTTTCATAGTGTTTCTTTACTAAAAAGAATCAACTAAAAACCATACAGATCTTTCAACAGCATAAGGGTAACTGTTGTTGTGTTTCATAAAAAAATCAAAGGATTTTACCAGAAAGGATATATGTAAATATCAGGATATTCAAAACCAATCTTTGATTTGGCAGTAATATTCTACCTTACATATAATTCCGGAATAAAAAAGGTTTTTTTTCATTTTTTCCCATGCATCTGTATTTGCTTTTAATCTCTCTTGTGTTTTACTTTCTAAGATATTAAATAAACCCGACACTCCTCAAAAAATCCATAACAACTCATCAGAAAACCTATATTAATGAATATTTTGAACTATTTATCACAAAAACCAATACATAAATTAAGCTAACAACAAAAAATAGCAAAAAGACAAACCTACTTATCTGCATAAATAGTAAAAATAAATGCCCATTAAATAACAGAAATACTCATATCGCTCTCAAAAGCAAAATTTTATATTTCTTCACATAAAAAAACCAGACGAATATTCGTCTGGTTCTATCCCGGTTTTTAGAAAAACCATAAATACTTTATTGTTATGCCTTCTTTTCTCTTCTCTGTGCATCAAGAACAGCAATGGTGGCAAGATTCACAATCTCATCAACACTTGAACGCATTTGAAGTACATGCACCGGTTGTTTTAGCCCCATTAAGATAGGCCCTATTACCTGTGCTACTTTCATTCCTCTGATAATTTTATAGGATAAATTGGCACTTTCAAGATTCGGGAAGATAAATGTATTGGCAGGTGTTGTTCCTAATTTGGAGAAAGGATAATCACTCAAATGATCTGCATTCATCGCAAAATCCGGCTGAATCTCACCATCTACAATCATTTTAGGATATTTCTCATGAAGGATACTCACAGCCTTCGCTACTTTTTTGGAAGTATCGGAAATTGCCGCAAAGTTTTCGAATCCTAGCATGGCAATTCTAGGTTCTATAGCGAAAGATTTCACAGTAAATTCTGCCATTTTAGCAATATTCACAAGGTCTTCTGCTGTAGGATTCTGATTGATGGAAGTATCTGCAAAGAAAATAGGCTTCTTTTCAGAAAGGATCATCATCATTGCAGCTACTTTATCTACTCCTTTATCTTTTTCAATAACTTCCAAAATAGGGCGTAGTACTGATGTATAATTTTTAGAGAATCCTACAATAAGACCATCGGTATCTCCATGCTTTAACATTAGAGGCCCAAAATAATCTCTCTGACGAACATATCTCTTCGCCTTGTACTCATTCATCCCTTTTCTCTGACGAAGTTTCCAAAGTGTTTCTCTGTATTTTTTTCTGTTTTCTTTTTGGTCATCATCACTCGGATCAATGATTGGAATATCCAGGGTAATTCCAAAGCGCTCCATTTGCTCTTTGATGTATTTTTTGTCTCCCAAAAGACTCGGGTAAGCAATTCCTTCTTCATAAAGAATTTGGGCAGCTTTCAATACGTTATATTCTTCAGCATTTCCAAGGGTAATTCTTTTCGGATTAGATTTTGCACGGCTCTGCATCATTCTTACCAATCTTTCATCTCTTCCCATTCTGTCTAAAAGCTGGTGCTCATATTCTTCAAAATCGGTAATTGTTTTTCTTGCAACACCACTTTCAATAGCAGCTTTTGCAACAGCGCTTGATACTTTTGTGATCAGTCTGTTATCAAAAGGTTTTGGAATGAAATAATCTCTCCCAAACTGTAAACTCTGAACGTTGTACGCCAGAATAACAGCCTCAGGTACCGGCTCTTTTGCCAAATCAGCAATAGCATATACCGCTGCCAGCTTCATTTCTTCATTAATTCCTGTAGCCTGAACATCTAATGCTCCACGGAAGATATAAGGGAATCCCAGCACGTTGTTAACCTGGTTAGGATAATCACTTCTTCCTGTTGCAAGTATAACATCTTTACGGGTCTCAATAGCAAGATCATAAGCAATCTCCGGATCCGGATTGGCCAATGCGAATACAATTGGATTTTCTCCCATGCTCGACAACATTCCGGGTGTCATTACATTTCCTTTGGACAACCCAACGAAAACATCAGATCCTTTTACCGCATCTTCCAATGTTTCAATATCTGTCTGAGCAATAAAGTCTAATTTTTCAGGAGTAAGATTTTCTCTTTTATGGTTGATGACCCCTTTACTATCACACATCAGGACATTTTCTTTTTTCAGCCCCAATGAAATATAAAGCTTGGTACAGGCAATAGCCGCTGCTCCGGCTCCATTCACCACCATTTTCACTTCATCAATATTTTTATTGGCAATCTGCAATGAGTTAATGAGTGCCGCAGCAGAAATAATAGCTGTTCCGTGCTGGTCATCATGCATCAAAGGAATATTCAATTCCTCTTTCAGTTTTTGCTCTATATAAAATGCTTCCGGAGCTTTAATATCTTCAAGATTGATCCCTCCAAAAGTGGGAGCAATACCTTTTACAATTTCAATAAATTTATCCGGGTCTTTCTCATTGATCTCGATATCAAAAACATTGATATCAGCAAAGATTTTAAACAAAAGGCCTTTCCCTTCCATTACCGGTTTTGAAGCTTCGGCTCCAATATCTCCCAATCCAAGTACAGCAGTACCGTTAGAAATTACAGCTACCAGGTTTCCTTTTCCCGTGTAGTCATAAACCGTTTCAGGTTTTTCGAAGATCTCCATACAGGGAACTGCTACTCCCGGAGAATAGGCCAATGACAAATCTCTTTGAGAAGAGTGTGGTTTTGACGGGATCACTTCTATTTTCCCTTTAGGTTCTGCTTTATGATAGTCTAACGCGGCCTGACTAAAGTTCTTTTCGTCGCGATTATTGTTACTTGACATAGGTTTTATTTTTTGTTAGAGTATATATTTAATGTGGTAATCTACTAAGCTTTCAATTGGTTTCTGAACAACATGTCCCACATTTAAATTAAGTTCTGTAGCAACAGAACGTAGAATATTTTCGTAATAATAAGCAATGGAGCCGATAAAATTAATCTCAGCCTCTTTCACTTCATCATAAGGAAGAACCTGGTATTCAAAGAAATTTTTCATTTCTTCAAAAACCATATCTCTTAGATAAGGATGATCTTTTCTATCCACAACAAATTTATTGAAGTTAGCCAAATAAGCATTTGGCCTTGGAGCATGATACATATTTTTCAATGCATCTTCTATGGTAAGTTGATAATCTGATTCAAATTCACAGTGAAGATCAGCAGGCAGCTTTTTCATAAAATACCTGCGCACCAGCTGTTTTCCAATAGCACTTCCACTTCCCTCGTCTCCTATAAGGAAACCAAGAGACGGCAATTCAATTTTAAGATTTTCACCATCAAAAAAACAAGAATTTGAGCCAGTCCCCAAGATACAGACAATTGCCGGCTTTCCGCTATATGCAGCATAAGCTGCAGCCATCAGATCTTCCTTGACAATAATTTCTGCTTTTCCAAATACTTTCTTAAGTTCGTTTTCAATGGTTTCACAGTTTTTTTGTACTCCACATCCAGAACCATAGAAAAAAATTCTGGTAATTGAATTTCTGACCGATATTAGATTGCTGTTTTTCTCTATTTCAGGAGTGATAAGTTCTTTGTTGATAAAATTCGGATTAAAGCCGATGGTTTCTGTTTTCAGAAAGACTTTTTTAAAGTCATCAAGTATTACCCAATCCGATTTGGTAGAACCACTATCTACAATAGCAACCATATTTTAGATTTTAATTTAAGGATGCTAAATTATGAATTTATCTTCAATTAGCGTTTAAAACAAACTGGAAGCTATTTAAAATTACTAATGTTTTATATCAGTTTTTTTTTCATTGAATTGCAAAAGCCAGTCTTCGATCTCATCTTCCAGATAAGACGTTTGTAAAACCATTGCATTGATAAAATCATCGGGAACAGGTTCGCCACTGGAATTTTCAAGATTCCAAAGTTCATTAGACATATTTTCATATTCAGAATACACTCTTTTGAAGCGGGAATTTTCTCTCTCAAGAGCCTCAATATTTTTCTGTTGAAGCTGGAATTTTCTGTATTTGTTTTGACGTTTCATACAAATATTATTAAAATTTGGGTCATTAAATATAGGGGTAGTATGCTTTCAACCACGCATTACAAGATAGAAAAAACCATCAACACAAGAAGTTGAAAATGAATTTATTATCAGGTTATTTTTACACTGTTTTGAATAATAAATTTAGAAATAAATTTTATTAAAAAAAATATTTTAACATCTTTTTTCAGTGTTTAACATATAGTTATCACAATATTACCTGAAATAACTTCAGACTTACTATTTGTATTTACCTTATAAATTATCTCTTAATAAAGTATAGTGCAATGATAAAAATAAACAGGCTGCTATCATTTCTTTTGCAGTGGAATAAAAATTCATATTTAATATTGCCCTTTAACTATTTTTGTATTTTATAACAAAGTTCTACATAAAAAAAGACACTTAAAATCAACACATTAAACAACGAAATTAAATTATTACATTTTATACAAACATGAATAAACATCGATCACTTATTATTTGCAACAAAGTAGCCTTAACTTTAGGATTACTATCTTCTCACATTCTCTTTTCTCAATTTCAACAGAATACATTTCTGACAGGTGTATATTGGCCTCCAAACATTCAACCTTTTTTACATGCTGTCCCTGAAGATTACGATGGTGATGGAAAAGCAGATTTAGGTATAAAAACAGATGGAGGATCTTGGCTCATAGACTACTCCGGGAATGGATTCAATGGATGGGAATGGACTGGAACATTAAGAGGAGGGTCAGAAGCCCATCCTGTACCTGCCGATTATGATGGTGATGGAAAAGCAGACCTAAGTGTAAAAACTGACAATGGAAACTGGCTTATTGACTATGCCAGCGACGGATTCAATGGATGGGAATGGACTGGAACATTAAGAGGAGGGTCGGAAGCCCATCCTGTGCCGGCTGATTATGATGGTGATGGAAAAGCTGACCTTAGCGTAAAAACTGACAATGGAAACTGGCTTATAGATTATGCTAAGGATGGATTTAATGGATGGGAATGGACTGGAACATTAAGAGGAGGGTCGGAAGCCCACCCTGTGCCGGCTGATTATGATGGTGATGGGAAAGCTGACCTTAGCGTAAAAACTGATAGTGGCAACTGGCTTATCGACTATGCTAAGGACGGATTCAACGGATGGGAATGGACCGGAGTTCAGAAAGGAGGTATTGAGGCAAAACCTATTGCAGCAGATTATGATGGTGATGGGAAGGCTGACCTAAGTGTGAAAACCAATGAAGGAAACTGGCTTATTGACTACGCTAAGGATGGATTCAACGGATGGGAATGGACCGGAACACAAAGAGGTGGAAGCGATGCAAAGCCTGTACCAGCTGATTATGATGGCGACGGAAAAGCAGACATTAGTATTAAAACTGATTCGGACAGTTGGTACATTGACACCTATGCAGATGGAATGTTCAGCGGCTGGAATAGTATCTATAATTTGGATGAGATTACCCCATATAATCTGTTAGGGTTAAACCCTGCAGACCTTAGTAACTTTAATAGGGTTAAATCTGCCTATATAGATCTTTTAATAAGCCCGGAATCCATATTTAATAATACTCATTACACAAAAGTGGATTATTATTTAAATTTAGCTGCCCATGAGTCTTTAAAAGTACTTATTTCAAATAATAAAATTATGTCTTTTTCAGATCCAGCTTTATCAGACACGAACAATCAGCAGTTCATCAATCACTTCAAAAACAATATACCATCATTGCTTAAAGAAGCCATTTTTGGAATAAATTTAGGCGATGAACCTGCCCCTACAAACCTTCAAAATGTTAATAAGTGGAATCTTTTTTTTAAAAATAACTATAATCAAAAACCAACTTATTATAATTTATTGCCAAGATATGGGGATTTCGCGAGCGATACTGCTTACGAAAACTATCTAGACAATTTTATTAATTCAAACTCTTCAGACATCGTATCTTTTGATCATTATCCGTTTGACGGCAGTATTTTTTTAAACAGCTATTTTTATAATTTATCCAAAGTAAAAGAAAAGTCTCAAAACAAGCCTTTCTGGATGGTAATACCTTCTCATAAAGATTATTCGCCTGTACCTTATGAAGCAAAACTTAAATTTCAGGCATTTTGTCCCATTGCCTATGGTGCTAAAGGGTTGATGTATTGGTCATATGTAGATGGTTTTGAAAATGATCCTATTAAATATGAATCTATTCAAAAAATCAACCGTTTCTTAAAAGAAATTGTTGGGCCAGTTGTAATTAATAATAAAAATACTGCAACCCTGCATAAAAATAATACACCTCTAAACCAGGGTTATCCTTTTTCCACACACGAACTTATACAAGACAATAATACAGTTATCAGAGATGTAAAGAACGAAGATATTCTATTGGGTGTTTTTGAAACAGAAAAAACCAGTAATACCAAAACATCTTATGTATGGATTGTTAATAAAAATGTAAATACATCTGCTTCACAAACAAAAATTTACTTAAAGGGATATCTTGTAGGAAAGATCTTGATATCACCCCGAGTAGATAGCTATGATCCACAGTCCCCAAATTATCAAATCATTTCTGACGCATATTTTGATAATCAAAACAATCAAACAATAATTAATCTTCCGGATCTCTATCCTGGTGAAGGTATTATGTTAAAAGTCAATCAGTATATAAGTAGTACCAACAAAGATTATGATGGTGATGGAAAAGCCGATATAAGTATAAAAACAGATACCGGAAAATGGCTTATTGACTATGCTAAAAATGGATTTAACGGTTGGGACTGGACTGGAACACAAAGAGGTGGTGTCGATTCTCATCCTGTTTCTGCGGATTATGATGGTGATGGAATAACAGATTTAAGTGTAAAGACAGACACAGGAAATTGGCTTATTGATTATGCTAAAAATGGATTTAATGGTTGGGACTGGACTGGAACACAAAGAGGTGATGTCAATTCTCATCCTGTTTCTGCGGATTATGATGGTGATGGAATAACAGATTTAAGTGTAAAGACAGACACAGGAAATTGGCTTATTGATTATGCTAAAAATGGATTTAACGGTTGGGACTGGACTGGAACACAAAGAGGCAATGTCAATTCTCATCCTGTTTCTGCTGATTATGATGGCGATGGTGCTGCAGATTTAAGTGTTAAAACTGATGATGGAACTTGGCTCATTGACTACGCAAACAATGGATTCGATGGATGGGAATGGACTGGAACATTAAGAGGAGGGTCGGAAGCCCATCCTGTGCCGGCTGATTATGACGGTGATGGCTTGGCAGATCTAAGTGTTAAAACAGACGCTGGAACTTGGCTTATTGATTATGCCAAGAATGGATTTAACGGATGGGACTGGACTGGAACACAAAGAGGAGGAGGTAATGCGCATCCAGCTCCAGCTGACTATGATGGTGATGGCATGACAGATCTGAGTGTAAAAACTGATGATGGAAAATGGTACATTGACTATGCCTATAACGGTTTCGATGGATGGGACTGGACAGGAACAGATAGAGGAGACCTTGATACTTCAGTTGCTAGAAAAGCTGTGGCAAATAATATAGAGAACAAACTTTATCAAAACACACCTAATCCTTTTAATACTTCTACAACGATAGAATACTTTCTAGTTGACAGTACTAAAAATGCCGAAATAAATGTTTTCAACCAACAGGGAATACCTGTAAAAAAATATACTCTTGATAAAAAAGGAAAGGAAAGTATTAGATTAGAATCTTCCATGCTTCCTTCCGGAATCTATTATTATAATCTCATCGTTGATGGCCAACAATTGGACACTAAAAAAATGATCATACAATAACATGATTAAGTAAATAGGCTGCCTCGTACAGCCTATTTGCTTAAATTTACTGTTATAAATAATATATAGTTCTCATAGTAAGATATTCAGCCAACTATATATAGGCCTAAAAATCAAAACATTACACTAACCCCTTATTTTAAAATAATCTTTTATTCTTACATTATTAACATATAGTTATAAATTTGCAGCTCATATCTATTGAATGAAAGAATTACTCATACGCCAGAAACAGGTTTTGTTTTTTATCATAGCTGGAGGACTCAGTGCAATTGTAGAAATTGGGAGCTTTAAGGTATTCAGCACCTATCTTCCTCAATTTCTTGCCAGAGAGACCAATTTCCATGGCATTCATTATCCTTTAAGTAATATTTTCTCTACCAGCTGTGGAATTATTACCAATTACTTTCTCAGTATATGGTTTGTTTTTGAAAGAGGAAAACATTCCAAGAAAAAAGAGTTTGCCTATTTCATGGTAGTTTCCTTTATCTCCACTTTATTCAGCTTAGGTTTCTTCCAGGTATTTTACAGCTTTGTCTTTAAGGATAATATCAATTTAATTTTTTATACCTTAAGCCCTGAGATGATCAGTAAGATTGCTGCCATTCTGCTGGTTTCTATTCTCAATTATTCTGTAAAAAAGAAAGTAATTTTTAATGGTTAAACTGTGACAAAAATTTTAAATTATCTCTGGAGGTTCTGGTTGCTGTTACTTGCATTTATCCTAACAGTTACGATGGGAATCCCTGTTTATATTTTATCCTTTAATAAAAAGCATTATAAATACGCTTATAAATTTATAAGGATCTGGTGTTTCGGAATGTTCTATGGAATGGGGTTCAGGTATGACCTCATAAAACTTTCTGAACAGAAGAAAGATAAGAATAAACAGTATGTTTTCATTTCCAACCACACTTCTATTATGGATATTATGCTTACCTGCATTCTTTTTCCGGATCATCCGGTTTGTTTTGTAGGAAAAAAAGAGCTTGTAAAGATCCCTATCTTTGGAACCATCTATAAAAGAATATGCGTCATGGTAGATAGAACCAGCGCAAGAAGCAGGGCCGATGTATACAGGAGATGTGCCGAGAAAATGGGAGAAGGAAACAGCATTGCTATCTTTCCTGAAGGCGGAGTGCCTGATGATACCAGTATTATCCTGGATGAATTTAAGGATGGGGCATTTATGTTGTCTTCAAAATACCATTCTCCCATTGCTGTATACACCTTTATAGGACTTAAAGAAATGTTTCCTTTTGACAGTTCTCAGGGCTACCCTGGAAGAGTGAAGGTCTATTTCAATGGAATTATAGAACCCACAAATTCTCCAAAAGACTCAAAAGCAGAGGCTTACCACGAAATTAAAAAAACCTTATTGGAGCATTCTATTTAAAAGAAATAGTTATATTTGTTTGCGAAATTTTCAATAAAATATGTCAAAAACCAATCAGCCGACTAATTACCCGGCGCTGTACACACTTGTACTTGTATTTTTTTTCTGGGGTTTTATTGCTGCCGGCAATAGTATTTTTATCCCTTTCTGTAAAAACTATTTTTCTCTTGACCAATTTCAGTCTCAGTTAATAGATTTTGCATTTTATACAGCTTATTTCCTGGGAGCATTGGTGCTCTTTATATTCAGTACTATAAAAGGGACTGATATAATTGGTAAATGGGGATATAAAAAGAGTATTGTTTATGGGCTTCTGCTTTCTGCCGTAGGTGCTGCCATTATGATCATTGCCGTTAAAAGCAATGTTTATTACGGGATGCTGATAGGGCTTTTTGTAGTTGCATTAGGATTTTCAATTCAGCAGACTGCCGCCAATCCTTTTGCGGTTCTACTGGGAGATCCTAAAACCGGAGCAAGCAGACAAAACCTTGCAGGAGGGATCAATTCCTTTGGAACATCCATAGGACCTATCATTGTAGGGCTGGCCCTGTTCGGAACTACAGCTACTGTAGATGATGACCAGATTAAACATTTGGCTCTTGATAAAGTTATTTTACTGTATACGGCAGTGGGAGCGCTTTTCTTAATTGCTGCCGGAATTTTTTATTTTTCGAAGAAACTTCCTGACGGAATCTCTACAGAACCTATGGAAAAAGCAGGAAAAGCCAGAAAAACACTGGTTGTAATGACTATACTGGTTATTCTTTTCTTTATTCCTGTGTTCAGCAGTTATAATTCTGCAGAAGCTAAAAATATTGAAATACTGGGTAATGAAATCACGGTATTGGATCAGACTTTAGAAAAAGAAACTGATGCTGCAAAAATCACAGCAGTCAAAAAACAGATCACTGATAAAAAAACAGAACAGGAAACCATCAAACACCCTTTAGAAAAGAAGAGAATGCTTTATCTTGGAGGAGCTTTACTTGCCGTAGTGGTTTCTCTTTTATTTGCTAATAACAGTGCCAAGAAAAATTCTGAAGGCTGGGGAGCCATGAAGTATCCACAGCTTTTATTAGGAATGATTGCTATTCTGGCCTATGTGGGTGTAGAAGTTGCCATAGGAAGTAACCTTGGAGAACTGTTAAGCATGCCTGAGTTTGGCGGACACCAATCTTCTGATCTTGCCCCTTATATTTCTATGTACTGGGGAAGTTTAATGATTGGACGTTGGACCGGTGCCATTGCTGTTTTCAACCTTAATAAACAACAGCAGACTATTGCCACAATCATTGTTCCTTTTATTGCATTTTCAGTGATTATCGGGATCAATACGATTGCACAGAAAGATATGTCCCATTTATACTATTATGCAGTTTGTGTAGCCATTCAGGTTATATTATTCCTGATCAGCAAAAATAAACCTGCCGTTACCCTGATTATTTTCGGTTTATTCGGAACTGCGGCTATGATTACCGGATTACTTACAACGGGTAATTTTGCCATCTATGCATTCCTTTCCGGAGGTCTTGCCTGCAGTATTATGTGGCCATCTATTTTCACCTTAGCCATTACCGGTTTAGGAAAATACACGGCTCAGGGTTCCGCGTTCTTGGTCATGATGATTTTAGGTGGAGGTATTATTCCTCCATTACAGGGGAAACTTGCTGATATTATCGGTATTCACAGCTCGTACATTATTCCTGTGTTATGTTTTGTTTACATTACAATATTTGCTTATTTGGCTAAAAAATCTTTATTTAGACAAGGAATTAATGTTGACGTTTTAGAATCCGAAGGTGCTCATTAAGAATATACACACATATAAGAAAAAGAGATTTTGGGCAGGTTTATTACTTGCCCAATTTCTTTTGTTTTACTGTTTTTCAAAATTGAAACTGATGATTTCTCTTTTTGAAGGATTTTTTGAACTTCAAAAGCCTCTTCACCAGGTTCTTTTCAGCTGGCTCCCTTTCTCTGCAGGAGATGTTATTTATATTGCATTAGGTATCTTTTTTCTGTATCACTTCTGTGCATTATTCAGGAAGAAAACGCGGAATAATTCTATCATCCGGATGCTGGGGGTTATTAATATTTTTTATTTTACATACCAGCTATTCTGGGGAATGCTGTACTTCCAGACCCCTATTATTAAAAAGCTATCAAACCAGGACGCACCGCACCTGAATAAGGCAAAAACACTGGCTTTAAAGTATCTTGAGAAGTGTAAAATAACCCGGCAGCATGTAAAAGAAGATCATAATGGGGTATTTGTGATTACTGATCTGAAATCTATACAACAGGAAATTCTCTTTCAGCAAACCAGGCTCCCAAAATATATTTCGGGTAAAAAAGCTCCGGAGATTCTCACTATTAAACCAAGCTTATTTAAAAATATAATGAGTTTTACAGGGATTCTGGGCTACTACAATCCCTTCACTGCTGAAGCACAGTATAATTCTGAACTGCCCTCTACCTTGATCCCCTTCACAACTGCTCATGAAAGTTCTCATCAACTTGGATTTGCCAGGGAACAGGAAGCTAATTTTGTGGGATATTTAATAGGAACGCAATCTGACAATACTGATTTGCGCTACAGTACTGAATATTTTACTTTAAAAAGCCTTTTAAGATTCATTGCAGAACAGGATCCTGATTTTGTAAAATCTGCTCTTCTGGGCTACTCTCCTGCCATGAAAAGAGACCGGGCTTATGAAAAGGCATTTATTACCAGTCATCAGGGCTGGCTGGATGATTTTTTTGGGTTCACCAACAATCTATTCTTGCAGAGCAATCAACAGGAAGGCTCCGTTACCTATTCCTATTTTATAGATCTCCTTTTAAATTACGAAAAATAATATTGTATAAAAAAAAGAATCGTATCAGGCGATACGATTCTAAAAACACAAATGATGAAAAAAAATTTATTACCTTGACTTGTTCCCTCATTCAAGGCGATGTAAAAGTACAATATATTTTATAAATACAAAAACATTTAATCCCTTTTTTAAAACTTTATGAAAACTTTATGATTTTTTAAGTTTTTTTGAGTCCAAACGCTCTTATTATTAACTTTAAAAATTCCCTTATTTAATAAGAAAACATCATTAAAAGTGGCTACAGGCTATAAAAAATCTATGAAATAAAATATTTGTTTAAAGATAAAACATCCGACTTATTCTCTGTTTTTTATGAACAAAAAAATTAGAGTTATCTATCAAAAAATAAAAGTATTTCAAAAAAAATTATGCTATTTATCCTCGAAAATATTAAACGGAAATTTAACTATTTTGACGTTTAATTTCGGAATTCCGACATTATTTGTTCGATGTAATAATTAAAATGATTAGGAAAAAAATTTACTGTCCGGGCCTAAAAATGTTTTGATCTGATAGATAACAGTCATTTTTAAGATCAAAAACAAAGCAATGACAAAGAAAGCAATCGTATCAACAAAATATTGAAAGTCAAACCAAATCCTATAAGATTAAGTTATATCTCACTAATAAAAGAAAAATATTTTTGTATATTTAAAACATCTATGTATTTTAGATGAAAATATTAATATGATTTTCGACAAACTAATTAACTATCTAAAACTTGATAAACAGGAGTTTATTTTCCAGTTCAATTCCCACCCCAATTACCCTTCAGCACTGGCTTTCAGTGATACTTTAAATTTCATGGGGATAAAAAATGATGCTTATGAGCTGGATAAAGAATATTGGGACGAATTGCCGGAAGAATTTATTGCCATAGTTGAAAATTCTTTTTCATTGGTAAAAAAGTCAGGAAATAGTTATGCTGTCTATTCAGAAAAATCAAAAACGATTGATAAAGATGAGCTTTACAAAAACTCTACGGACTTTGTGCTTTTATTTGAAAAAACTGTAGCTGCAGAAAATAAGCTTACGTTTAATTTTAAACCTATTCTCTATTTTATTTTTGCAACAGTTCTTATATATTCTTTCTTGAGTCAGACCATCTACGAAGCATTATTTAATTTACTTTCTCTTGCCGGGGTATATATATCTTTGGAAATCTTTAACCAAAAATTCGGAAATACCTCTGCTGTTATTGGAAGTATCTGCGGTGGAGCATCTACGGTCCAGACCGCAAATTCATGTGATAAGATTATCAAACAGGATAAAACCAGTATTTTTGGGCTAAAATTTTCGGATTTTTCATTAATATACTTTGCTGGGCTTGCGGTATTAGGACTTTTCCTTCCTTCCACTGCTTATATCGTAAAAGGATTTACCTTTGTTTCAGTAATTGCTATAGCTTATTCCCTTTATATACAGGCTTTTGTAGAGAAAACATTTTGCAGGGTTTGCTTATTGATTATTTCTGTACTGATTGGTCAATTGGTGATCAGCAGCCTATTTTTCCAAAATCTGTCTTTTGGAATAGGAGCACTTTTATTAACCGTTATATTATGGGTTCTTATTTTCTCGGCCATATTATATTTCAATAATCTTCTTGAACAAAAAGAAAATCTTCAAAAATCAAATGCTAAAAATCTTAGGTTCAAAAGAAATTATGAACTTTTTAAAAGTCAGCTACTGGAAAATGAAAAAATAACATTTCAGGATACACAAACTTTTTCCGTAGGACAAAAAGATTCAAAGCTTCGTATTTCTATAATTTCCAACCCTTATTGTGGTTTTTGCAAAGATGGCCATAAAATAATGGAAAACCTTCTGGAAAAATATCCAAACGATATTTCCGTACAAATGAGGTTTAATTATACCCCTGAAAGAGCCAATGAAAAATATACTCAGCTTATTTCAGACCTCACTCATATTTACAACAACAAATCGGAAAAAGAATTCCTGCATGCGGTAGAAGAATGGTTTGAAAGCAAAGATGAGAATAAGATCAACCTATTATCCGGAGGAGCTCCTACTTCTGAAAACCTGAGCCCTTTAATAGCGATGTCCGCAGAAAATAATAATGCAGGGCTGAACTTTACCCCTATTTTTCTTATCAATGGATATCAGTTCCCGGACAAATATGATCGTGAAGATATTTGGTTCTTCATTGATGAATTAATAGAGGATGAAGACTTTTAAACTAAGAAATACAATTGAATTAAAAATTTCACTATCTTAGGAAAAGAAAAATAACGTTCTAAAAGCTACATGAGAGCTGCAAAACTAAAACTAATAATATGAAACATATAAAGAATCTTTCAAGAGAGAATCTAATACCTCCAAAACGAGGAATTGCTCCAGACTGTACTTTAATACAGGCTTTAGCATACTATCACGGATCGAAAACAGAACCATCTAAAGAAGGTACTACAGATACATGCAACAAATGGTGCTATTTCTAGTAATCCATTTTATTGAGTTAGAACATTGAATAAAGTAAAAAATGTCGTCACCTTATGACGGCATTTTATAATGAGTATTAGTTTTGAAGAAATTTCCTTTTTATAAGCAACCAGATGCCAAAGACTGCGGCCCTACCTGCCTCAGGATTGTAAGCAAATATTATGGCAAAAGCATATCGTTACAGCAAATTCGTGCCCTTTCTGAAACCACCCGTGAAGGAAGCAGCCTTCTGGGGCTAAGTGATGCCGCAGAAAACTTAGGATTCCGTTCCTTAGGTGTACAAATAGATTTTAATACCCTTACACAGGAAGTTCCATTTCCCTGCATTGCCCATTGGAACAAAAACCATTTCGTAGTTATTTATAAGATTGATAAAAATAACAAGGTTTATATATCCGATCCCAGCTATGGGCTCATCACCTATGACCGTGATGAGTTTATCAAATTCTGGATTGGTGAAAATGCCAATGAAAACACGGAAGAAGGTATTGTTCTTATTCTGGAAACAACACCCACTTTTTTCCAGACTGAATTTGATACTGACCAAAGTAAGGCCAGCTTTTCTTTTCTTTCCAGGTATTTATTTAAATATAAATCATTGGTCATTCAGCTGGCGGTAGGTCTTCTCGCAGGAAGTTTACTATCCCTGATTTTCCCGTTTCTTACCCAGAGTATTGTAGACGTGGGTATTCAAAATCAGGATATTAATTTTATTTATCTTGTACTTACTGCACAGATTATGCTTTTCCTTGGAAGAATGGGAATAGAAATGATCCGAAGCTGGATCCTGCTCCACCTCTCTGCCAGAATTAACATCTCCATTATCTCAGATTTCTTTATCAAACTGATGAGGCTTCCTATAAGCTTCTTCGATACGAGAATGACTGGAGATATCATGCAGAGAATTAATGACCATCACAGGATAGAACAACTTCTTACAAGTTCTTCATTAAATACCCTGTTCTCATTAGTCAATCTTATCATCTTTAGTATCGTTTTACTTTTGTATGACTACAGATTGTTTCTGGTTTATTTTGTAGGAGCTATCTTATACATAGGCTGGATCAGCTTCTTCCTTAAAAAGAGAAAGGAACTTGATTATAAGCGGTTTTCTCAGGTTTCTCAGGAGCAGAGTAAAGTAATTGAGCTTATCAACGGTATGCAGGAGATTAAAATGCATAATGCCGAAAAACAGAAAAGATGGGATTGGGAGTTTTTACAGGTAAAGCTATTTAAAATAAGAATAAAATCTCTCAGCCTTGAACAGTGGCAGTCTGTAGGAGGAAACTTTATCAACCAGATGAAAGATATCCTGGTCAGCTTCCTTTCTGCAAAATTGGTTTTAAGCGGAAACCTTACTCTAGGGATGATGCTTTCTGTACAGTATATCATCGGACAGCTTAACAGCCCACTGCTTCAGTTGATCGATTTTATAAAACAAACCCAGGACGCTAAGATCTCTCTGGAAAGATTAGGTGAAATTCATGATAAAGATGATGAAGAGGATAAAAATGAACAGTATGCTACGGATATTCCTCATAAAGATATTGAAGTAAAGGATATTTCCTTCAGATATATCGGTTCTGATGTTCCCGTTTTTGAAAATTTAAGTCTTCGTATTCCTTTTCAGAAGACTACTGCCATCGTAGGAGCCAGTGGAAGCGGAAAAACAACGCTGCTTAAACTATTAATGAAGTTTTACGATCCTGATCAGGGAGAGATCAGAATAGGAAGTACCAGTCTGAAAAATATCTCACCAAGACACTGGAGAGACCATTGCGGAGTGGTTATGCAGGAGGGTTATGTATTCAATGATACTATTGCCAACAACATTGCTGTAGGAGAAGACCATATTGATAAGAAAAAACTCAGACGTGCGGTAGAAATTGCCAATATCAAAGACTTTATAGAAAGCCTTCCCCTTAGCTATAATACAAAGATAGGAAATGAAGGAGTTGGGGTAAGTGGAGGCCAAAAGCAGAGGCTTTTTATAGCAAGAGCAGTATACAAGTCACCTGAATATATTTTATTTGATGAAGCAACATCAGCACTGGATGCCAATAATGAGAAGATTATTATGGAAAATCTTGAGCAATTCTTCAAAGGTAAAACTGCAGTAGTGATCGCCCACCGTCTTTCAACCGTAAAACATGCCGACAATATCATTGTATTGGATAAAGGAAAAGTTGTGGAAGAAGGCAGCCATGCCGAGCTTGTAGATATGCGGGGAGAATATTACAGACTTGTTAAAAACCAACTGGAATTAGGAAATTAATAAAACCGTAAAAATTGTTTCTCCCGGAACATTGATGAAATTTTACTTTAAAACATGAAAGAAGACATTTTAGACAATATAGAACTCCGCTCAGAAAGCGTACAGGATATCCTTACCCAGCCGCCACATTGGATGATACGCTGGGGAAATACCATTATTTTTGTTATTCTCCTGCTCATCCTTGTAATGAGCTACATTATAAAATATCCGGAATTTGTTCCGGCTCCCATTATTGTAACTTCTCAAAACCCTCCCGAAAAATTAGAGGCAAGAACGAGTTCCAAAATTGAAAAAATATTTATCAAAGATCATCAGGAAGTAAAGAAAAATGACCTTCTGATGGTGATGCAGTCCGCGGCTAATTATAAAGATGTACTGGAGCTGAAAAAGCTGGTAGATTCTACCGCACCTAATCAACTCTACTCTTTTCCTCTTTCCGTAACTTCAAGATTTAAACTTGGAGAACTTCAGGGGGATTATAATAATTTTGCAAAAGCATTTCAGGATGAGGAGCTTTTTACAAGACTTCAGCCTTATGCACCGGAAAACCTGGCTGCTAATCAGAGTATTTTGGAAAACAGAGGAAGAATATCTACCTTAAGACAGCAAAAAAATCTGGAGCTCGCTAAATATGACCTTACGAAGAAAAACTTCCAGAGATCTCAGGAGCTTTTTAATCAAGGGGTAATTTCTTCTTTGGAGCTTGAAAATGAAAAAATAAAATACATCCAGGCTCAGCAGAACATTGAAAACCTTAACATTTCCATCTCTCAGATGGAAGAAGGCATTTCCAATCTTAATAAAACCAAAAGCGGTACGGCCATTAATACAGAAAAAGATAAGATCACCTATTCTTCTCAAACCCTACAATTGTTTGAGCAATTGCGTAAATCTTTAAAACAATGGGAACAGAATTTTCTTGTGATCTCTTCTACAGATGGTATCGCCAGTTTCCAGCAGTTTTTCGGAGAAAATCAGTTTGTAAAAGTAGGAGACCCTATCCTATCTATTCTTCCTGAGAATAAGGAAAAATTAGTTGGCAGAATGTCTGTTCCTACCGTAAACTCCGGAAAGATTATTCCTGGAGAGAAAGTTCTTATTAAACTTGATAATTATCGTTTCCAAGAGTATGGTATCATAGAAGGTAAAGTTCAGAATATCTCACTCATCCCTGATGATAAAGGTAACTATTACGTGGATGTGGTTTTGCCGAAAGGATTAAAGACAAGCTATAATAAAACGCTTACCTTCGATAAAGAGCTTAGAGGAAGTGCTGAAATTGTCACTCAGGATTTAAGGCTTATTGAAAGGTTCTTCTACCAGATCAGAAAATTACTTGGCTACCAAAGCTAAACATAAAAATAAACCCGCAGATTTGCGGGTTTATTTTTTATAGACTTTGTAAATATTAGATTTATTTTTTAGGTTTCACTTTTAAAAAGATAAAACTATAATCTGTAGGGATATTGGTACCAATCACAGGAGCATTTTTATGACAGTCCATACACTGTTTGCTCTGAGCATAGGTTTCCATGGTTGTATTTGAGATCTGGTTGGGCTTTATTCCTCCTTCCATAAGTGGAGTCTGCTTGTTATTATCTTTATCGGCAACCGGATTTTCCGGCCATTGGATATTCACAAGCTGATAATACTGCCATACTGATTTCGGATTACTGGCCCTGATCAGCTGTTGCATCTGGGCATTCAATTTTTGAACACTCTGGCTTATTTTATTTACCCTTACCACCTGAACAGGTTTATTTAAGCTGTCTTTTCCGGGAACCGGAGACTGATTAGCCGGATCTTTACTGTTTGGATTGTAAAAACTGTACTTTACAGAAGGATCAGCAGGTCCGGGTCCGGGGGCATTATTAACGTGTTCGAAGGTCATCCAGTTCAGCTGAGGAGACTGTGGCGTTTTACGGATAATATGTAAACCTACCAGTCCGAGATATTTTTGTGTATATTTCCCATAGATAGGTTTTTTCCCGTTAAACCCTTTAATTTCCGGCACCATAGCCTGGGATATTTTATAATAATTTTTCAGGGAGTCTAATTGATCATCAGGAATTACACGCCATGCTGCTTTTAATTCCATAGATTCATTCGGCAGCCATACTCCATTATTTTTTGTACCAAAAGCTTTCAGATTATCATAATCATAAAGTTTATTTTGCCGGATAAAATCACTTTCAAGGTTATTGATCTTAATTTCATACCAGACTATATTTCCATTCTGATCAGTAAGCCAGGCTCCTTCAGCCTGCATGATTTCATCTACATTACTACTGCCTACTGCAGCTCTAAGGGTAGCTTTAGGAAGACTTGAGATGATATCCGTAAATTTATTGATCTCATTAATTCTCTTGATATAGCCTGTTTTACTTTTAAGATTCCATGCCAAAGGCGGCTTAGAAGCAAATACATCATCAATACTTAAAAAACTTTCCCATACTGTAGGACTGTAATCTCCGGGCATCCCATAATTGGCAGCTGTTGCTGTAGTATCCGGAATACCGCGCTGCGCAGAAGCAATCCAGTTTAAGGCAATAAAATTTTTCCAGGCAAAACAATTCAGCACTTCCTGGGAACTGTGGGCACAGGTAGAATCTGCAGCCAGTTCATAACTTATTGCAGGTGGATTACAATAAGCTCCACAGAAAATTGTTTCACCGGTTACTTTTTTCGAAAAGCCTGTTGCAGAGTTTAGCTTCTTATCCTTTTTACTGGATTCGCATGAGGCTATACTCACTATGGCAAGTGACCATATTAAAATTAAAGCTTTCATTTCAATATTTTTTTAACCTGTTCTATTTGCTGGCTGGAAAGTAACGTACGGTTTGGAGTACGGTCTGCTTTAGGTAACGAACCTGCTGCAACTACTTCCAATACTCCTGATAATGCAAATTTGGGATCCGAAGCATTATTATACAGGGTAAGCGGTTTTTCTCCCAAAGCCACACCAGTGTCCGTTGTTATGTTAATCAGGAAAAGCTGTGTATATTCATCCAAATTCTGAAAATCCGTTACAGTAGCCGTAATTCCCGGGCCAAAATCAAAACCTGCTTGCTGAGTGGCTCCGTTAGCCAGGACTGCAATCCCTTCTGTGGTTGTTCCGGCCTCAACCTGAGTAATACAGGAAGTCAGGTTTGAAAAAGTATTCAGTTTATTATAAAGGCTGGCCTGTAGCAAATTGTTATCCAGCAAATATTGTACACTTGGAAGCGTGGTGGCAGGTATTCCCACCGGAGGAAATTTTTCAGGCTGCTGTCCCTGTGCGGGATTCAATCCCGTGCCGGCAAGCTGTACGAAAAAAGTATCTGCAATTTGGGAACCCCATTTCAGAGGTTTTTTATTGACCAATATATCACTCAGCTTAAAGTTCGCATCAGCAGGTACAGAAAATCTTGTATGAAGCAACATATTGTGAGGATAATAGGTAATTCCTTTGTTTTTCAAAGCTCCCCTTACCACAGTATAACAGTCTTCAATCTTATAATTGGCAGAAGCCGGCATTTCAAATTGATCAAAATGAGGAACCTGTCCATATAATGCAATTGGATTTGTTAAAGATACCTGCACATTATGATTATACACCAATGAATTTACGTTCTGCCCGATGCGGGGATCACTGTTTCTATAGATCTGCCCATACTGAGCTGCACAAATCAATGTATTGGCATCGGTTATTACATGTCCGTTTTGCACTCTGAGTATGGTAGCTGCTGCCCCAAGATATATTTCTGCTCCTAATGAGTTGGGAGGACTTGTAAGATGTACGGCCCCACCTCCTGAAGGAGTAGCATCCGGTCCGCTGTTCCATTTATTGATTGGATTATAGGCAGGAAGCCCGGTTTCTCTTACAATAACAGGATTTCCATGACTGTCCAGCAGATATAAATCTTCTTTCTGAACATTTTCATTATTAAGAATTTCCTGATATAATGAAACTACTGTATCCGGAGAGACTTTCCACATGTGGAACCAATATTCCGGATTTTCATGCGTAAAATTAACGGCAATGATATCTCCATTCTCATCCCTTGTTACGGCCCATTCGCAATATTCATCCTGCCACCCTCTGGGGCCTGCAGGTCCGAAAGCTTTAGTTCCCGTATCAGTAGGATCACAGGGGTTTCTTGGAACCGTAAGAGTCATATTATACTTTTGTCCAAAAGCTATGGGACCGATATCTGCCAGTTCGTGTAATTTATCCTCATAATCCAGCTTACCAAACTTTTCGGTAAAAAGAGTAGTAAAATAGTGATTGATTCTGTTGGGAAAAGCATTCCATTGGATAGGAACCGTATTATTTTCATCAGGGATCGAAGGAGTCTCTAATGGGTTATAATACCAGCTTCTGGGATTATCATATGTACTTGACCATGGATTTCCCATTATCGAATTTACCGTACAGTATTTCACATAATTACTCCATGCATTATGAAGCTGTTCTCTCAAATCCGGATTGTCTTTAAAATCTTTTTCTGCCTGATAGGCTGGGGTGTCAAATGTTTTCATGGTGTTAAGTTTTATTATAGTTTTATCTTGAATAAATTATTTTAATCTAACCCATGCAGATAATACATCGGTAAAACCTTGGATAGGTTTTCTGGAGATCAATCAAAATGGTTATTGCTATTTCAAAGCTAGAAATTATCTGTGGGAATAGATTACGTATTTCTACCCATTTTCTCCAATCCGTGAAAAATACGAAACCCTAAAAAAAATCAGTCAGTTTACCATTTTAAGTAAACTGAAAAAAATGTTTGGAATTATTGAGATTAGCAGCCGAAATTTACAGTGATAATATTTTTGAAAGTTGTATGGTAAAGAACTCAGTCAAATGATACGTACTCAATAAGTGAATCGGATTTTGCTGTAAGTTTTATGCCTTTAAAAAATGTAAAGACTATACATATGGTAAGCAACATTTGGATCAGGTTATAAACTTTGGATTAAGCAAAAACCTCTTGTTGGGATAACATTCAGAAACTCATGCTGCATTGAATAAAATATGTGGTTTTTATATTTTGATTTGAAAATAGGGTGGAAATAACATTTTATTTACGCAAGAGAATAGTAATTCGGATGTACTATTGTAAGAAAGCAAAGAAAAGTGACTTTGTCGCCGAATAAGTGATATAAAAAGTTAGTTTCATCAAAATCGATTCTAATCGATTCATTCTTGGCTCATTTAAAATCAAGCATACTAAAATAGAACTTTGCATCAAAGAGAACGTGCATTGATGTAAGTTTATATTACTTCAGCTTTTGCACCTGGCCAACTTTTTGCCTAGCCCCAACTTTTGTATCTGATCCCGAATACTGAGAAAAAAAAGAATAAAGTATATATAAAAGAAAAACGGAAAAGTAATGATTACTTTTCCGTTTATTGTAGCGAAGACGGGAATTGAACCCGTGACCTCAGGGTTATGAATCCTGCGCTCTAACCGACTGAGCTACCTCGCCTTTTTGGTGGTGCAAATATAGAAAATATTTCTTTACCTCCAAAATTATTTTAGCTTAAAATACTCTAAAACATCGCCAACATGGTCTGGTTTGTTGATTATCTTATTGTTAGCATCTAAAATAAAATACGTTGGTGTTGCATGAATATTGTAAGTATCTACATACGTACTGTTCCATCCTCTCAATTCCGTATCGTTGATCCAAGGAAAAGCAGCAATCTTGGTAGCATAAGAATTCTTATCAACATCTAAAGATAGGGCAACAACCTGAATATTTTTTGCTTTAAGCTCATTGTATTTTTCCAACAGCTTCGGAAGTTCACTTTCACAGTGAGAACATGTGGATGACCAGAAGATAATCACTTTTTTATCTGCTTTTACATCATAAAGTGACTTAGCATTGGTGTTAGCCGGTGCCTGGAATTTATAATTAGGGAAAGCAGCTCCTATTTGAACATTAGCATTAGATTTCAGTGTAGAAGCCAGCCTGTCATTAATGGTACATTTAAGGTTCTTGGCAAGGCCCAGATATTTATCCTTAAACTCGTCCATCTGGTATACATCAAAGATATCTATCAATTCCGACAAAACAGTCTGTCCTCTTGGAGTTTCTACCTTTAAGCGGTCTAAAAGCTTATCTACAGATCCTCCTACATTGGTATTACCGCCTGAATTCAGATAGGCAACCAGTACAGGTCTCAGCAAAGATGAACTTTCAAGCATATCATTCGATTTATCCAGGAAATTGATAATATCATCAGGATTAACCTTTTTAGCAGGATCAGATGAATTGGACAGGAACTTACTATAATTGCTGTTGTAATAAGAAATAAACGGATGGTTTGCTGCATCAATAGAAGATGAAGTACCGGAAAGTCTGCCAATCTCGGCATTTAAAGCTTTTCCAAACTCCGTATTATCTTTATAATATTCTTTAATCTGAGCTAAAGCAGGAAGAATAAGCTCTTTTTTTTGTGAACCTTCCTGTTGTTTGCTCATCAGCTCATTCGCTTCGTCCAGATAGAAAACATCTTTGATTTTATTATTTTGGATATCCAGTTTTACATTGACATTTTTATTTTCAGAAATAAAATTGATTGTATTATTACTACTGGGGAAGTAAACTTTCATCATTCCCATATAGTTACTGGGATATTTAAAAGTCCATGTATTACTCTTACTTTGTTCTTTGGTAACAATAATATCCTTTGAACCGTTTAATGTATATAGAATAGCATCCTGATCTTTAAAATCTGCCGGTGTCTGCACTGTAACAGTAAATTGTGCCTGCAGAGAAAATGCGGCTAAAACCGCAGATAATATATAAATCTTTTTCATATAGTAAAAATAAAAAAACTCTCTGACTAATCAGAGAGTTTAATATTATTTTAATAAAATTTTATGCTTTTTGATTTTTGTACTTTTTTGTAAAGAATACAATAAATGTAATTGCAATAGCAGAAAGTACAAATACATACATATCAATTGGTGAGGATGGTGCTCCTGTACCATTTCCTCCATTTCCTCCTCCTCCTGGTATCGGGGGAGCAGCGTTCACCAACAATATGGTGAAGAGAAAAAAAGCGGATGCTAGTTTACTAATAGTTTTCATATTGATTATTTTAAGATTTTTGTGTTAACAGTTTCACCCTTGTCAGAGACAATTTTTACTATATAAGAATTTTTAATAGAGTTATTAAGCTCGATTACAAAATCCCTAGATGCATCAACCGCTTTTTTAGAGATTACCAGTTTACCGCTCATATCATAAACTTCAATATCTGCTTTTTTCCAGTTTGGATCAAATCTAACAATATAATTTGTAATTGACGGATCGTATACCACCAACGTTCTTGATGGTGATGCCGTTGTTTTCTTATCTTTAATAGCTAAAGTAGCATCATTAGGCTGTCCATAATATAAATTTGCTTCTTCATTGGTAACAGGAACAATATCTCCCTGTTTAGCCTGTAGTATACTTCCGTTTTCTGCTTTATAGTAGAAACCGATACCTGAAGATAACTGGTGCACTCCTGCAGGAATTAATTCTGCATTTTCTCTCACCTCAAATTTATAAAACTTAACTTTATCCTGATAATAGTTTACTAACTTAACATTTTTACCTTTAAAAGTGTCTTCATTAGCTTCATTGATATATAACCAATAATTCGTATTGTTATTATCATACCCTCCATTTATTGATTCTTCAAAAGTACCGATGATGTTCTTACCGGCTGAAGCCTGTACTGTAGTTGCTACAGAAACCTGATGACCTGTTGTAAATTCCGGAGAAACTACATAATAAGTTCTTGCAATTTCTTTTTGATTGGCATCAAGACCAATAACTCCAAGTTGTTTGATAGTTCCTCTGTCGTTAGCATGTCTTGCTGCTGTTACAGTATAATCAGTACCCGCTGCTCTTGCCGTTTCCTTAAATCTCCTTAATGTATTAAAATTTAAAGTCTGAACATTGTTGTTTCTCAACTTTATTTTAAATGACTGCATAGGTTTGATGACCACTAAATCTACATCTCCAATTGCCGGAGCTACACCATCCCCTGTAGGGAAGAAGGTAACTACTCTTGAATCGGTAGAATAGGTAGAGCCAGTAGAAAGAGTATGAACCGTACCTGGATTGTATTCAACACCCCAGATGTTTGTCACAGCATTCCCGTCAGAACCCGTAGGGCTCTCGGTATATCCTATTTTAGATAAGTCAATGTTCGTTAAGAATGGATTTCCGAATTGGTAGAAATTTTTCCCATATGTTCCAGCCCATGGAGCAATAGTATATTCAAATGAGTCGTCCAGATAAGTATTGTACTTCTCATTATATGCATTGTTTGTACTTCCGTTTATTCCGAAGTTCACATTTCCTGCATTTTGAAGCGTTGTAGTACCAGCAAACTGAGCATACGGTACTCCGTTAATGGTGTACACATTCCCTGTTGCCGGGGCACTTGCGCTCCAGTCATTGTTGGTCACTTTCAACATATAGTATCCAGGACCATCAGTGGTAGTGGTAGCTAAGTTGGTGAAGTGATTAGATACAGCTGCAGTATTATCCCATTTCAAAATTGGATTACCGTATCTTGCTGTATTAAAGGTTTTACCAAGTTCAGTAGATAATGTATTCAACGCTTTACCGTAGAAAGGCAACGCTATTTGTTGATAATAACTCGCAGTAGTAGAACCTCCATGGTTTGTTGTTCTATACTCTTTACTTACAACACCTGTAATATTGGATTGGGATAGTCCATCAATGTACAGTTGTCCATAAGTAGAAGTTGCAAAGGAAGCTGGAGTGTTCATTCTTAAAACAATATTTCCACCATCGGTTTTAGCTGCACCTGCAGCATCAATTGTTTTAAAAGCATCTCCGGTTGCTCCTACAACCATAATATTCCCGTGTACATCCAAAAGGCCATTACCTCTGGTTTGTACACCACCACCGCTATATACTAGGGTGCCTTCGCTCACATACATATTAGCGTTAGTGTCTACGTGACATAAAACATTCTGCGCCTGAACAGAATAGCTAACGGCTAAAAGACCTATAGCAAATAAACTTTTTCTCATTGTATAAATAATTTGTGTGTTAATACAATCTCACCCGCAAAGGTATATTTTTTTTCTTTAAAAAAAAAACATTTTATCTATTAATCAAAATATTATCTCCTGTTAACACAATATTTTTCTCTTCTCCGATTGAGAACATATAGTCCTCCAAAACCTTTTCGGTTGTTCCTCGAAGCCCTCTTGCTCCCAACCCTTTTTCCATGGTTTCTTCTACAATTTTTTCAATTGCGCTTTCTGTGAAAACCAAATCCGTGCCATCCATCTTAAAAAGCTCCACAAATTGATTCACAATTGAATTTTTAGGCTCATTCATGATTCTTACCAACGTTTCTTTTGTGAGTTTATCAAGGTAAGTGATGATTGGAAATCTTCCTAAAAGTTCGGGAATTAATCCGAAAGAACGAAGATCGACAGCATTAATATTTGTTAATACATACTCATCTTCATCTACTTTATTGATTTTTTCAGAGCTGAAGCCTATGGCTTGCTTGTTCATTCTTCTTTCGATAATCTCCTTGATCCCGTCAAAAGCTCCTCCGGCAATAAACAAGATATTCTGGGTATTTACCTGAATATATTTCTGGTCAGGATGCTTTCTTCCTCCCTGTGGCGGAACATTTACAATACTTCCCTCCAGCAGCTTCAGCAATCCCTGCTGTACTCCTTCTCCGGAAACATCTCTTGTGATACTGGGGTTATCTGATTTTCTTGCAATTTTATCAATCTCGTCGATAAATACAATTCCTTTTTCTGCTTTTTCCACATCATAATCTGCTACCATCAGCAGTCTTGATAAGATACTTTCAACATCTTCCCCTACATATCCCGCTTCTGTAAGAATGGTAGCATCTACGATACAAAACGGAACATTAAGTTCTCTCGCAATAGTTTTTGCAAGAAGTGTTTTCCCTGTACCTGTCTCCCCTATCATAATAATATTGGACTTCTCAAGCTCTACTTCTCTGTTTTCATCCTTAGCATGAAGGAGTCTTTTATAATGGTTGTATACCGCAATGGAAAGTTGTTTTTTTGCCTGATCCTGTCCAATTACATACTGATCAAGAAATACTTTGATTTCTTTTGGCTTTTTAAGCTCCTCCATATTATCCGCAGGTGAATATTCTGTTTTGGAAGCACCGTCTTTTACGATAGTGTGTGCCTGCTCTATACAATTTTCACAAATAAAACCGTTCTGCCCAGAAATCAGCATCTGTACTTCATTTCTTTTTCTACCGCAGAAAGAACACTGGTTTGAATTCATAATATATATATAATGTATATGTTAAAGAAAATCGTAAAAAATTTCTTTTTTACGATTTATGTTTTTAAGAATTAATAATTGAGTTTTGAATCTCTGTATATTCTTCGTTCGTTAATTTTAATCTCTCATTTCTAAAGTTCATATCTTCCATCTTATTCAAAGGGATGAGATGGATGTGGGCGTGAGGTACTTCAAGTCCTACTACCGCTACTCCTACTCTTACACATGGAACTGCAGTTTTGATCTTCTTGGCTACCTCCTGGGTAAATCCCCATAGGTTTTTGTATTCTTCACTTTCAAGATCAAAAATTAAGTCCACTTCTTTTTTCGGAACTACTAAAGTATGTCCTTTCACCAAAGGCATTGCGTCTAAGAATGCTATAAAGTTTTCATCCTCAGCAATTTTATAAGAGGGAATTTCGCCGTTGATGATTTTTGTGAAGATAGTGCTCATTTTGTATGAAGTTAGCGTTATATATGAGAAGTTAGAAATAGAAATTTTATATCAGACTATAGAGAAATGTCTAATACTTCAAAAGACAGTTTGTTTCCGTTTGGTAAAGTAATTTCTGCCGTTTCGCCAATCACTTTTCCTAACAGACCTTTTGCAATAGGTGTGTTTACAGAAATTTTCCCTGTTTTAAGATCGCTTTCATTATCAGGCACTAATTTAAATACCTGTTCCTGGTTTGTAGCGTTGTTCTTAAGCTTCACTGTTGTTAAAATGGAAACTTTTGATGTATCTAGTTGACTTTCGTCTATAATTTTAGAACTTGCTACAGCATCTTTCAGCTTTGAAATTCTCATTTCAAGCATTCCCTGCGCTTCTTTAGCCGCATCATATTCAGCATTTTCAGACAAATCTCCTTTATCTCTTGCTTCTGCGATCTGCTGAGTAATTTTTGGTCTTTCCACAGTTTCCAACTGTTCCAGCTCAGCTTTCATTTTCCCTAGTCCCTCCTTGGTTACATAGCTTGCCATAATTTTCGAAATTTAGTTTTAGTATAAAAAAATAATCCGACATTTGCCGGACAATGTTTTACGTGTTATAATCGTTTAACTTTTACAAATATATAAAAATTTAAATTGAAATGAAAAAAACTTTCTCAATAATATCTATTTTCACCTTATTGATTTTCAGTAATTTATCTATAAACTCATGCGGAAGCACCCAAGATACCGTAAGTTGTTTTCCAACAGTTCCAATTGATGTTACCTTACTGCCTAACCACTATAATGACCTTCTTACCAAACAATGGACCTACGTAGATATAGCCGGCGCCGGGACCCGCGGATTAATAGTAGTGAAGGTAAGCAATGGCTATAAAGCCTACGATAGAAATGCTCCTCATATTTGTCCCGGTGAAAATACAACCCTGAAGGTAGAATACCCTTTGGTGATTTGTCCGAAAGACAATGCAAAATGGAATATTTTAAATGGCGGGCCCACCGATGTTGCTCCTTTACCTCTTAAAAGCTATTTCTGTGAAGTTAATCCCGGAACCAATACCATTAGGGTTTATAACTATTAATCATCAAACCCGCAATCATTGTATTGCGGGTTATATTTAATGGTTAGGATATTTAACGGCTTTATCCAGTTCTATCGGATTATTAAAAGACCTTATCTTTTCTCTTTCTCTTTTCTCGGCAGGTTTTAATTCTTCTTTGCTTAAGATCGTTCCATCATCCAGTAACAGCTTTTTTCCTTCCGGAATACTCAGTTTTCCGTTAAAAACATATTTAAAAGGGTCCTTATATAATTCTAATTTTAAGTGATCCAGTTTTTTATAATTTGTTTTTATCGCGTTAGTCTTGCGTGTTTTCAAGGTATGGCTTTGGTAATTATCCGCAATTTTCTCACTTTTAATCAGTTGAAAAAAATAATTTTTACGGGTATCGTATATTTCTATAATCAGCCCTGGTAACCCGTTAAATTTATAAGGTCCATAGGACAATGGGATTTCCGGAGTAAACCAGGCAATCCATTTTCTTCCACCAAAGTTCGTTTCTGCCTGTTGTACCTTTAACTCATTGATACGTTTTGTATGATCGGTAATTTTCCAATCAAGGGTAACAGCCTCTTCTATTTTATAAAAATTAACGTCTCCTATGTATTCATAATTTTCATACAAAGGATTATTGAGTTTTTTAGTAAAAAATGAAGTCAGTTTAAATCCTTTAAAACCATCTTTTCCGGTACTTGCGAATACAGAATCATTAATATAATCAATGCGGTTATAATACGTAAGGTCTTCTTTGGTAATATCTAAAATATAATTCTCTCTGGTCATATCCTGAGATGTTGAGTCTTTTTTGTAGTCGACTGCATAAATAAACCTGTCATTCTGGGCATGCAGCCAGCATTGATTAACGAATAATACTAATGCAACAATCTTTTTCATAAATAATTAAAATGTTTAAAAAAATTTCACCCTGGTCAATAATTTTTTAATCTCACAGAAATACGACCTGATAATACTTTCTTTGAGTCACCTCTTGCTTTTCCGTAGTAAGATGTATTCCTTAAATTGAGTATGAAAGGCAATGATATGAATAAAATCCAGTATTTTTACAGATAATATAAAAAAAGAAAGAGGGCAGGTTCTCACATACTGACATCTACTCTCGTGATTAAGATCAGGAATGTTTCTTTCCTACTTTTTTTAAAGCACAATTATAATTAAAATGAAGATCGTTATACAAAGAGTTTCTGAAGCCCGTGTAAAAGTAGATGAGAAAACCGTTGGAGAAATCGGGAAAGGATTAATGCTTTTGGTAGGCATTGATGAAAATGATGAAAAAAAAGACGCCGACTGGCTTGTACAGAAAATCTTACATCTCAGGATTTTTGGTGATGAAGAAGACAAACTTAATCTTTCTGTAAAAGATATTTCAGGAGAACTCCTCTGCATCAGCCAGTTTACATTGATTGCAGATTATAAAAAAGGAAACCGTCCTTCTTTTATCAAAGCTGCAAAACCAGATAAAGCTATTCCTTTATTTGATTATTTTAAAGAAGAAATAGCAAAATCAGGATTAAAAATGGAAAGCGGAATCTTTGGTGCTGATATGAAAGTTTCTCTGATCAACGATGGTCCTGTTACTATTGTTATGGATTCAATCACAAAAAACTAATGACCTTGATGAAAAGTAAACACCTGCCTATTATTTACGTGGCCATTACTGTTTTATTTGTTATTGAAATCATTTTAGGCTGGAAGCAATATAGTTTCGCTGGTTATTATACTGATAAAGTGATTAACTGGGCCTGGCTTGCGATGACTGTATTTATGATCATCAGATTTTGGAAGAGAAAAGCAGCAAAAGCTTACTTTACATTGCTCGTTTCTGTCATTATTTTAAGCATACTTCCTATGATGATTCCTTTCTTTGGGATCATCTATTATTTTTCAACAATCGATGATTATCAGCAGGTGGAACTTAATGATAGCTACAGAATTGAGAGAACAAGGCCCGGGGCCTTAAGCAAACCCCAAATTTATATTTACCAAAAAGAAGGTATCCTTGAAAAAAAAATCTACAAAACCCCGTATTTAGAAATTGTAGAACATGTTATTCAAAACCCTCTCAAACGTGAACCCGGTCAAAAAGATCCTCAGATTCAACAGGCAAAATTAATCAGCAGCAATAAAGACAGTATTGGAATTGAGTATCAGATTATGGATAAAAAGCATGTCTTTTATCATAAAAACCAAGAAGATAATGAGTTTTATAACTGATCACATTATATCTGGAATCTGAGTATTTTGCTTTGATTCACCAATCTAAAAAACACCTTTCAGTGACACTGGAAGGTATTTTTTTATTATATGATTTAATAAGTCCGGCTAAATACTTTATTACAGCCCAAAGAACCTAACCGTCTGTTTAAAAGGAATCTCTCTCTTTAAATAAATTCACAATATTGTGATTTTGTTTTGATTTTATTACTATTTTTACTACAAACAAACTTAATTCACAACCATTTAACAATTATTTTATGAAAACAAAAATTAATCTTTTAGCATTACTGCTCTTCTGCTCTCTGTCTTTCGGTCAGCATTCTTCAGGCCGGAATACTGATCTTAATTCAAATATTTATGTATGTTTTTCAAAAGGTATCACCTCAGAGAAAGCGGCATTCGATCAAAATCCGGATTTGGAAAAATTCATCAGTGAAAATAAAATTTCATTTACTTATGATCTTGGCTTCAGTGATGCCAAACTGGATGAAATGGCAAAAAACAGCAGAATGAACGGTTTTTCCGGGGAGTCTGTGGAAAAACTGAAAAGGATTTTTAAAGCCGATGTCCCGGTTCAAAATGAAGATATGGCTAAAAAACTTATTCAGACACTTGAAAGGTTTCCTGAAATAGAATATGTATCGGTCATGAGCAGTGAGCCTATTGAACCGCCATCCATTACTACATTTGCAATCACCCCTAATTTAGAAAGTCTGCAGACTTATCTGACCGACAATCCGGGAATCAATGCAACTTATGCATGGTCCAGGGGAATTACGGGGCAGAATATCAGAATCCGTGATGTTGAATATGGTTTTTACAAAACACACGAAATGCTGGCTAACCAAAACTCTATACAACTGGAGCCCGGATACAGTCCCAATTCCGGTTTATCAAACAATAACTACCGTGATCACGGAACTGCGGTGGTAAGTATTTTAGGGTCTGTAAAAGACAATATCGGACTTTCCGGAGCCGCCTACAACGCCTCTGAGATAAAGGGATATATGGAATGGACTACTTTAGGCTACAACAGAGCTTCGGCAGTAAGCAGATCGATCAATGCTTCTCAGGCCGGTGATATTATTTTATATGAAATGCAGACAGGAGGAAAAGATAACCAATATTGTCCTGCAGAATATGACAGCGTTATCTGGGATCTTACAAAAGCGGCTACTGATTCCGGAATAATTATCATTGCGGCAGCAGGAAATGGTAATCAAAACCTTGATGATCCTTTCTATGCCACTTATTTGGCAAGAGGAAATAGTGGAGCCATTATTGTAGGAGCAGGTTCTCCCAACACTACCCATTCAAAACTAAGTTTTAGCACCTACGGAAACAGAGTGGATGTACAGGGCTGGGGAAGTAATGTTCTGGCGGCAGGATACGGTTCTTATCAAAAGTATGATAATGACAATAACAGGACTTATACTTATTTTAATGGAACGAGCTCGGCTACTCCGGTAGTAGCCTCCGCAGCAACGCTGATCCAGTCTTATTATTATCAGAATACAGGCCAGTACCTAAGCCCGGCTGCGATGAAAAACCTTTTAATCAGTACAGGAATTCCTCAAGGTGGCACAGTGGCCAACCAAAAAATAGGGCCTCTTCCTAATGTAAAAAATGCCATCTTACAATTGGAAGGTAGTCTTCCGGGCAAAATGAAAAGCAAGCTTCCTTTAGAAATTAAGATTTATCCTAATCCTGCAACAAGCTATATTGCAGTTCAAAGCAAAGAAACTAAGAATCTTGATTTTGAAATTATCAATATGAATGGACGAACTGTTAGCAAAGGTTCCATTGTTCCTGATGAAAAAATCAATATTTCACAACTTCCGCAGGGCCAGTATATCATCAACTTCAATGATGGCCAGCGAAGAGCCGTAGAGAAATTTTCAAAATTATAATAAGCAAAAACGTCTTTCAACTATTTGAAAGACGTTTTTTAATTTGTTTTTATACTCTTATTTTGCAGGAACGCTGCTGAAATTAAGAGCTACTTTTATGTTCATGTCTGAAGTGGTTTGATTTTTCAGCTCATAAACTGTTCTTACGGTAAGCCCTGAACTTTTTACTATTTCATCAAGAAATCCCGTATCATTCAGATCTAAATTTAAGCTGGATGAATTGGAGGATATATTGGAACGTGAAGCAATAAGCCTTTCATTAGATCCTGTAGAAGAAACATATATCTTAACGGACTTGAATGCGCTTAGATTACCTCCAGCAGGAGATATTACAGATACTTTGGCATCAGAAATCCTTACATCTTTAATCCTGGCATTATTATTTCCTCCAAACCACGTTTGTACGTTGGTAGCCGTTGCTGTAGAAGAAACTTCTTTATCGGCTGGCACCCCTGTAGAAACTAAAACATTCGTTGTGTATGGGAAGGTATTCTGAACCAGCGATTGTACGGTTCCGCAGCTTACAAGTACAGCTGAAGCAGCCATTGCGGTTAGAACTATATTTTTCATAATATTAAATTTAAACTTTAAAGTTTAGTTTGCAGAAATTGTACCAAATTGGTTGACCTTAGTCAATACTTACTGTAAAGTTTCCTTTTGTATTTCCTGAAGCCATATTACTTTTTCCAATAATCAGCCACACTTCTCCTTTCCCGGAAATTTCATGGGTAATTTCTCTTCCGAAAGGTCCGTCATAATCTCCGTTTGGAAGTTTAATCTGGTTAAAACGGATATTAAAATCTTTTTGTTTGGTGGTAATTACTGCCTTGATAGCAGGTTTCTCATAATTGGTAATCTTTAAGACCAGTTCCTGACCCTCTTTCGTAAATTCTTCTCCCAATGTAAAAGGAAGCTGGGAAGCATCTGCAGTTCTGATGATCTTTCCGTCTTTTTCACTTCTCATTACACCTTTACGGAGTACTTCTTTTGTAGCAGGCGCATTGTTAATGATTGAATCTTTTTTTCTCAATGCTGCAGAATCCGGCATTTCTGTTACCACCGCAGAATCTTTATCTGATATTGCCGGTACATTGGCTTCTTTTTTACAGGAGATAATAATCAATGGTATTAACAATAAGCTTTTTTTCATAATAATTAATTTTAAGAATGTCTGCAATCAGCATTCTGTTAGATATTGTCCATTGTAAATGCTAAAACTGTTCCAACTCTTATAGATTGTTTATATTTTCCGGCTGTACAATTCTTTCATTATTATTTTTCACAAGCTTAAACGTGAAGTACATGAAATTGAGCAAAACACCCATTAAAATGGTAACACCCCAGGTTTTTGTATATTCCAGAGGGTAAATAAATCTTACCACAATATCATTGAATAATCCAAAAGGATTATTGAGAATATCCCAGCTGTTCCATCTGAGAAATCTTCCCAGATAAACTCCGAAACTGCTCATAAAAAGGAAACTAATAACAATACCGTTGATCACAGTTCCCTGGCAATACTCTGAAAGCCGTTTTTCGATATCGTTGAGGCTTATAAAACCACAAACTAACCCTGTCCAGGCATATGAAAGGATAACAATAAGATCATACCATATAGGAATGGCACTTCTTACTTTTAAATGAAAAAGGTCGGTCAGAATATAGGGAGAGTTGGGGAAAAACAAGATCCAAACTACTATAATCAATGATAATGAAACTTTACTTCTAATCGTAAAGGCGACGAGAAAGCTACTTAAAGCCAAAGGAATCCATGCAAGGAATAAATTCCAGTTCAGAAAAAAAAACACTTTAGTTTCACTGATATAATACCTGAAAACAGACAGGCTAAGACAAAATAAAGTCATGGATATGAGCAATAAGGTTATTTTAAACCTTGGAGGTTCAGTGAGCTGTTTCATATTAAAATTATTCTATGGTTTGATAATAGATGACCTTTGAAAGAAAAGTTTTTGACTCTTCATTTTTAATCCTCTGCTCCAGCTTCTTTTTGAGCTTGATATCATTCTTTTCTTTTGCATATTTCCATAGTCCTTTCTCACTGAAATTTACAGAGTTAAAATGATAATTAACAGCAAAGTCTTTGCGTTTCATATTCTGAGAAGTAATAAAGCCACCCCAGTTGATAGAACTACAAACCAAAATTATCCCATAGATGTACCAAACCATAGTATTGAACAGAAAAGCATTCCTTTTTTTCTTCTGAATTTTAATATAGGTAAGTGCCAGCCCGATCAGTGATAAAAGCAGAAAGGCAAAGACCCCCAATCTTTTATAAGTAAAGGCATAACTGACAATATATTCATAATTTTTCACTGCAGCTGACAATACCAGAACAGCATTCAGGAAGATCCATATTTTGGCTAAAACTTTCATCAGACCAGCTTTGGGATCAAAATTAAAGCCACCTTTAAAGTAAAACATGATCACCAAAATAGCCATGATAATGGACATGATAACAGCATTTACTCTCTCATGGGTTTCTTCTGAAAGCTGTACGGGAGTTTTGGTCACTTCATAAAACTGTTCGTAATTGTAGGTAATAATAAAAAAGACCAACAGTATATTAAGTAAAAGTAAAGACATCACTCCGCTTATCCTTTCAGAATTAAGGTCGAGAAAAGAATAGGTAGATTTCGGGACCTGGGAATCTTTCTGAAATTCGTCATTCAGGATATGATGGTTTTTATAGATCAGTCTTTCCACAGCATAATTCCAGTAATTAAAGGCTATAAAAAATCCTAACGCAGAAAGACAGAATATCTGCCAAAGGTTTATGTCCAGCTCATAGTCTGTAAAAAGAGCGGCAAAATGATCACTTCCTGCTGAATAAATCCCAAAAAATACGGAGAGCAATACGAGGGGAATTAGGATAAAAGACAATATTTTCTGCCATAAGCCGGAAATATTTCTTTGAGGCAGCCATGCGTCAAAACTGAAAAACCGGCAGAATGAGGTACAGCTGTTCACAATAAAGACAGGAATGAGGAAAAGTATTTTCATTGTTCTGTTCTTCGATTTATAGGACAGCAGTAAAAGTGAACTTACAACTGCCAGAAAAGACGGAAAATCTCCATACCATGCAAAAGCTATGCTTGAGAGAATACTTGCTCCGAACAGCAGATACAAAGTTCTGGTTTTATTTTTTTCTGCTGTTTTAAATAGAGTTAAGACGGCATATACTGTTCCCAGAATTCCGAGGTTCAGTCCCATGTCCTGATCATAAAATACAAAGACAAATAAGGCAGTTGTAAGAAATATATAATGATGTGTTTTCATAATAATAAATATTTAAGGATTAAAAAGTCATCAATAACTACAATGATTCATAGACTACAAAGAAATATCCTATTGTAACCGGAATATTGATTAATAATAACAGCACAGCGTTTCCGGAACTTTTATTTTCAGCCGCATTGTTGGCATATTCTATCAATTCATACAGAAGGATAAGCAGGTTTACGACTGCTGCACCTACCACATAATAAAAGCCTGTTATAAGCAGAAAGTCTAGTCTTGTGAAAAGAAAGGATATGAGTAAAAAGGTGCCGCAAAGGAAGGATATAAGGAACGTTCGCCTTCCCAGCTGACTGAATATTCTGTTTTTCATAAGAATAATTTTTAATGAAGTACAACATGATCTTTCTGGTGAATAAAATCTTTCAGATGGTCAAAATTTTGCCAAAGCAGGCCTTCAAAGTCCCATGTATGGAAAGCTTTCATACGCTGTCCCTTCTTATAGGCTTTGATATAAATTTTCACATATTCCGGTAAAATAAATGTTCCCAATACGATTGCTGCCAAAAGATGAGCATTGAGTTTTCCATTCCCCAACAAAAGGTACTGCATGGCGATTTCATCTTCGAAATTGGTTCCGCAACCGGTGATCAGGTGATGAACATCGTGGTTTTCCATTTTAGGGATCATTGAGAATCCGTACTTTTTATAGAATTCCCCAAGTTTTCTCCCTAAGGAATCTTCCTGAAATTCCAGCAGTTGTTTTTCTGTAAACTGCCACTGTCTTTTTTTCTTTTTAAAATATTTCCTGTATAGCTTTTGAGTTTTATCATACACAAAAAGCAGGAACTGAACGCGCATTTTTTTCATACTATGTTGTTTGTTTATTTTAAATGGGTAATTCCTATCATCGTATAAATAATGGCAATCGGTATATTGATCAGAAGGATGCCGACAGATTGAAAACACGTTGTACGTTTAGCTTTTCTGATCGCTCCATAGATCAATAATCCAGATACGATCATGAGGTTGACAACGGTTCCATACACCAGCAACAAGAATCCTGAATCGGCAAACCAAAAATTTTTCGTTATCAGATATCCAAACAGGCAGGTATTTCCTGCCAGAAAAGACAGTCCGAATCCAGCTTTGCCAAGTTTTAAAATGTTTTGATCTTTCATTATTTATCTTAAATTAAATTTTAATGCAAAGAACTTTGAATTACAAAGTAAAATTTCAAAAAAATATAGGATCATCGTCCCAATAATTTTTCCAGTGCGTCCAGGTGATCGGTAAAAGCCTGTCTCCCACTCTGTGTAACACGATAAGATGTTTTCGGTTTCTTTCCCACAAATTCTTTTTTCACTTCAATATAACCGTTTTTTTCCAAGGCACTGCTATGACTAGCCAGGTTACCGTCTGTAATCTCCAGTATCCCTTTCATTTCAGAAAAATCAACCCAGTCATTAACCATAAGAACAGACATAATGCCCAATCTTACACGACTTTCAAATTCTTTGTTGAGTTGATTTATTTTTATCATAACAAATAGATTGCAGATGCATCCGACGAACTGCAAATTTAGTTTTTATTTATATTTTTTATGCATAATAAGGCCATACACAATATGCAGAACTCCAAAACCAACAGACCAGAAAACTAATCCCCAACCGAGAAAAAATAATGAAAACAACCCTAAGATGATTTCGCAATATCCAAGGTATTTTACATCAGTCAAAGTATATCTTTCTGCACTTACCAACGCCAAACCATAAAAGATCAGGGTAGTAGGGGCAATCCAGACAAAAAGGTGGTGAAAAAGCAGTGCTAAACAGAAAACCCCGCCAGCCAATAATGGCACTGCAAAAGTAATCAAAAGCCTTTTGGTTGTGGCATCCCAAATCTTCAGTCCCTTCTTTTTGCTTTTATGAGCTGTAAAAATATAGCCACTAAAAACTGCTGCCAATAAAATTATGGTTCCAATAAGGGTCAATTCTTTAACTAATGCCGGAGCAAAAAAGTTTCTCTCCCCCTGAAAGTAATCAATTCCTTCTCTTTTAAAAACAAAGTATACATATGTTGCCCCAATAAGAGCTGTAAACCCAGCAACAACACCAGAAAGTCCACTTAGTGAAATGAATCTGGAAGACCGCTCCATCATGGAACGGATATGAGATAAGTCTTCGTGATAGTTTTTTGTCTCCATAAAAAAGAACTTTGAATTACAAAGTTATAATTTATTTTGAATGTGCAAAATATTTTTAAAAATTTAATCGCTTTTTCTCACCGGGTCTTTTAATGTCTTATCTTTAAGAAAGCTGAGATAAGTGCTAATATTATTGAACCTTATGGAAAAAATACTAGTTGATTATTCACAAATTCATTTACAAGAGAATATTCCCTTACATGAGGAAGAGATCAACAATATTGCCACTCAGAAAAAAGATTTTTTCAAAAATACTCCAGCTTCCCTATTAGTAGCGCTCATTATCATGGTACTTATTGCCTGCTACTTTTTGCAGAATGATTTTAAGAATTTCAAATACTACCATTATCTTTTATTTATCGGTATCGTATTGGCATTGTACGCATTCTTCTATTTCCTGATATGGCTGACCTATAAGTATTATCTACGAAACTGGAAAAAAGATATTGAAACTGGAAAAAATCAACTGACCAGTATTGTTATTTCCCGTCACAAAACTGAAAATGATGAATACATGATGACCTTTGCAGGACGTAGCCAACATGAGAAAATAAGGCTTCCCGCTGAAAAAGAAGATTACTACCGCTATGAAACAGGAACAAAAGTAGTCGTAAGCTATTTAAAATACAGCAAAGTAATACTCTTCATTCATGAGCTGGATACATAATAAAACCGAAATACAAATTCATGGCGAAAAAAAACCACTGAATTAATCAGTGGCTTTTGGTTTTGCTTATCTATTTTGCTCTTAACCTTTCTTTAATGCTTTCTATATTTTTCTTTGCGGAATCTTCCAAGATAAGGCTTGCGCTCATATGGATTCTTGCCGGCATCAATTCATTGAAATGATCTGTTCCTTCCCAGGAAACTTTTTTGATTAATGCTAAGGCATCGCTGCTTCTTGAAGCTAAGGTCTGTAAGAATTTCTCAAGCTTTTCATCCATTTCCTGAATCGTATCTGACACAGAATGATAAACATTATGCTGTTCTGCCCATTCTGCTGATCTGAAATCTGCATCAATCGCCATAGCAGAGAACTGTGATTTTCCTATTTTTCTTTCCACATATGGGCCTATTACAAATGGGCCTATTCCCAGATTAACTTCAGTAAGTGCCAATGCAGAATCTTTTGTGGCAAAGCAATAATCTGCTCCGCAAGCAATTCCTACTCCGCCACCTGTTGTTTTTCCCTGAACTCTTACCACCACAATTTTACCACAGTTTCTCATTGCATTTAAAACCTTAGCAAATCCTCCAAAAAACTTTGTAGAAGCTTCCAGTTCTTCAATAGCCAATAATTCATCAAAGCTTGCTCCTGCACAAAATGCTTTTTCACCTTCACTCTTCACTACAATTGCTTTTACCTCATCTTTTGCCGCTTCATCTAAGATCGTTTGAGCCAGTTTTTCTAAAATGGCACCGGGAAGTGAGTTACTTTTTGGGGTTCCGAATGTAATTTCGGCAATATTGTTTTTAATTTCTGACGCTACAAATTCGTTCATTTTTACTTTTATTGGATTCTTACAAAAATACTAAATAGAAGGCTTTTAACGAAAATTAAATGACAGAAATTACGTATTAATGATCATTTCAAATTATTCTGCTTCCCTGGTAAACCAAAACAAATTACGTATAAATACGGACTGTGAAATTTGGTATTTTCTACTCTAGTCTTGCCTTATCATTAATTGTTCCTTTGGCTTAGAAAATAAACAATCAATGGCCGAATCCGAAAAGCCAGGAAGAGAGTAGGAAATTTAAAATTGAAAAACTATTATTATGGAAGAATACATGGGAATTGTAAAATTATTTGCAGGAAGTTTTGTACCTAGAGGCTGGATGCTTTGTGACGGCAGGCTTCTGAGTATTGCTCAGAATTCAGCGCTGTTTTCTCTGTTAGGAACCATATATGGCGGTGATGGTGTTACCTCTTTTGCACTGCCCAATTTAATTGGACGTATGGCTTTAGGAGCAGGATCGCAGACTGGAAAATCATACCCGGTAGGGATTGTTTCGGGAACTGATAAAAATACGATCTTAGCACAGAATTTACCTAGTATTGGAAGCGGATTTCAATTAAAGATATCGAATGCTAATGCAACTACCTCTACTCCATCCATTAGCACATCCATTGCAGTAACAGGAAATCAGATAGGAAGAGATTTCACTGCTGTACCAAGTTTTGTACAGGCAGAACCCAATACAACAATTGACCCAAGAGCAATTTCATTTACAGGGCAAAACCTTCCGATGAATAATATGCCTCCTTATTTAGGACTTAACTATATCATCTGTGTAGAGGGGATTTATCCTCCCCGAGATTAATCTCATTAAAACCTAAATCATGAAAAGAACTATCTTTTTTATCATCTGCTGTCTGTTCACTTCTCTATTGTCTTTCGGACAGACAAGCACAGAAACATTTGAAACAGAATCACACGGAAGCTCCAGTTTCATTGATAACGGCGTGATTTTTAATCTCATTTCCCATATAGGAATTTTTGATGTTCAAGCCAATTATCCTTCAACAGGCTGGAACGGCACCAGTATTGACAACAAATATATTGATAACTCTAATGATACTGCTTCACCACCATCATTCAGTATTAAAACAACCTCCAATTTATTTAAAGTAAACAGGTTCTGGATGTATCTTTCAAAATTAAACCTGGATCTCAATGCAGCAGGAACCCTTACAGTCGCAGGAAAATTGAGTGGAGTAACAAAATTTATCCAAACTAAAACGACAGGGTTTGCTACTTCTATGGTTCCTTCAAACGGATATACATTGATTGATCTCACCAATCTGAATGGGCAAAACTACAGTAATATTATCATTGATGAACTTCAAATTACCCTGGGAGGTGAATTCAGATATGCAGGTTTTGATGCTTTTACCTGGGTAAAAGATTCTGGCATAGTACTAAGTACGGCAGAAACTAAAACCGCCAAACAAAAGATGACCATTTATCCTAATCCTACCAACGGTCCGCTTACGATATATGCAGGGAAAGCTACCGATGCCCAGGTTTATAGTGCAGACGGAAAACTGGTAAAAACACTTCCGATAAGTAAAGGAGCTAACGACATCAATATTTCAGAGCTTCCAAAAGGAACCTATTTTATAAAAACATCCACAGAAAGCACTAAAATCATTAAAAACTAACAGTTCAGACACAGTCATCCCCCGATAAAGATTCTAATACATGAATGACAATCCCTTGATCAAAACTGATTGAGGGATTTTTACTTTTTCAGAGCCAGGATGTATTTGTCAATATACAATTGTTTCTCTTTTGATTTATACTGTTGGATATACCTGGGATGTTCAAGGACGGTCATTGTATCAAACAGCTTTTCTTCTTTATTTAATTTTGAAATAAACTCAGCATTCTTTTTTCCTAAAACAAAAACCTCTGAGGTATCCAGGTTCAGGCTGATATGTTTTTTCAGTGAATCAATCATAAAGTCTTTGACTGCTTCAAACAGTTTTTTATCATCATAATAATTGGCATTAACCCATCCATTTTTTGCCTTTTTTACGATAGCCAGAGGAAATGGGGAATTGATATAAATATCTTTATAGAATAGATCTGCTCCACCATAGTCTTCTATCATATCATATATAAAAACAGAAGATACTTCATGAGTGCGGGCCGATTTCATTTTTATACCACATACAGCTTCCAGTCTTTTGGTATCTGTAAACGGAACCCCCGTTACCCCTGCGCCGTGACGGCTGGGATTAATCCCTATGAGAAACTTTCTTTTATCGGAATCATTATAGTACTTGTGATAAAACTTTTGCATGACCTCTATTGTTTCCGGATTATCAAGATACGGATTCAAAGCTTCAAAACCTTCCGGAAGCTCTCCGGAAAAAGTAAGGTGTTCATTGAATGTAATAACCAGATCAGCAAAAGTTTTATTCATTGTGAAATTATTTTAAAAACACGAAATTATCCGGCTGATCTGAAATTTCATCTTCGTCATCATCGTCCTCTTCTACTTCGGATAATTCCATTTCGATATCAATAAAATGAATATAAAGACTGCAGATTTCTTCGTTAGCATCATATCCAAAGTATACAGGATATACCCCATCTCCCAAACCACTTGCAAATATTGGAATATGATATTCTGTCTCCGGTACTTTCCAATTGATCCAATCTCCTAAATCTCTCTGATTTGTTGGATTTTCTTTGTAGTTTTTAGCAAAAAGTTCTGCGAAATAATCATCATAAATATTCTCTACATCGAGTTCTGAAATAAACTGATCCACATAAGGTACTATCTGTGTATCTGTAATACATGCCAACCCCGCGTCTACTACAAAGCCAAAATAATCTTCTTCTTCAGAATCCCCAAGTTCTTCTTCACCTATTAATGCCTCTCTGTATACAACAGCCTTTTCTTTTGTAAATTCTACTTTTACGGCAGCATAACGGTTTCCCCAATCTTCTAATTTTGCCACAGCAATCTTAACGGGAAAATTACCTTTGGGTACATCAACAAAATAGGGTTTTTCCCTTGTATTTAAATAGACTAAAGGATCTCTTACAATTACTTTTCCGGAAGGCAGGGAAACATTTCCTATTTCCATCACTTCCATTTTCTGATCCATAATTTCATCAGCAGTAAAATAGGTTTCAATATCTACAGGGGATATAAGTCTATCTTTTACCTCTTCCCATTTTTGCATCCATGCCTCATTCATAATTTTATGTTTATAGTTGTATTAAAATTTAAAAATACTTTTTTATGTAAAGCCTGTTTAAACTAATTAGAAATTGAATCACAAAAGCTGAGTAAAACACTATAAACACTTTAGTTTATTTTAAGTTTAAACTGATTGAAAATAAAAAGTACACTTAAGCAAAAAATCTTTGATTTTTTTTAAAACTTACGTGAGCTTATTTTCACAGCTTTATTAAGCTTAAGTGTTCAAGAAACTTTGTGACTTTTGACTACGTCCAATCTTCGATTTGTGGTTAAAATAAAAAGTGTAAACAAGTTCGTAATCAATTGTCAAAATCATCTTCATCTTTCAGTCCTTTAATAAAGGTCTCAAAATCTTTAGCCAGAAATGTTTTCCTGTAATTATCTTCCTGATCAACATGTACCACTTCCGGTTCCCCCGTTTTTCCACATTTTGTGTAATCGAGAAGAATCATATCATGGCCTGCTGAAGGGCAATCTCCAATATAAACTCCATCATCAGGATAGCCCCATTCTTCCATCATAAACCGACTTCCCAGTTCTCCACAAACAGAATAGGTCTTTTCTCTTCCAATCCCCATAATTCCGGTAACAGCAATATGATCATCAGCCCAGGAATTAGGTTCTGTGGTGGGAAAGCAACATCTGTCTACCATTCCTCCATTCTGAATTTTCATCAATTCGATATATGAAGCAGGAAGTTTATATCCCAGTTCTTCTTCTATTGAAGCTATCATTTCGTCTTTGGGAAAATCTTCAATATAATCTCTTTGTGAATAAGTACTTTGATCCCAGAAGCCTGTAAAGTCAAAGCCCTTGAAAAATTGTAATTCCATATTGTTTCAATAAGTGATATTGTAATATAAAGGTAAGTATTATCCGTGTAAAGTTTTAAACCTTTGACACGGATAAAAACTAAAACTCTTCTTTAAGGTTAATTATCCTTTGATGGGACAGCTTAAAATTTTCTACACCATCAAATAATTCAATAACCTCATCTCTTTTTAAAAGAGTGCGCGACGTACTCAAAATGGATTGATAAGAGGAAAAATTATATTTTGAAAACTGATGCACGATAGAGTGATTTTGCGGATTTTGATGAATATAAATTATCATATTAATTAAATATTTATCCGAAGTAATCAATTTCCTTTTAAATGGGGATTCAATAAGAGCACCATGTCTTTTGTATTCCTTATTAAAAGATTGGGAGTAAGAATTGAAAAGTCGGGCAAATTGTTTTGAGAAAATATTCTGGGGAGAATGAAGTCCTACTCAATTCAAGATCAGATTTAATCTTAACTAAAAGATGAAAATGATTAGGCATAAGGCAATATGCATATACATCACAGGTGGGAATAAGAAATTCAACTACTTTATTCAAAAAGAATGAATAATTTCGATCCGATTTAAAAATATTTTCTCCGTTAATACCACGATTATAAATATGGTAAAAACAGTCTGCTTCAATTGGAGTAGTTCTGATATCTGCCATCTTTGTGTTTTTAATTTAATCTTAGAAAGATAAAAAAAACTTTTAAATTTAACCGTGTCAAGGTTTTGAACCTTGACACGGTTAAAAAAATCCCTTTAAGTAAAAACCTAAAGGGACTATAAATTTATATTTTGAATTAAATTAATCCAAACTGCTCAAAATGATGGGTAAAATGTTTTTTATGCATCAGTTCCCACATTTCCCTGTTCAGCTTACCAAACACAAAATTCAGATGTTCTGCCTGGGGATTTTCTTTGTAGTAGATCACAAATCGCTTCAGGTTATCAATGAATGACTGTTTTGCTGCATCCAGATTCTTATGTGTGAGTGCCGGAAGTGAGCCATTCTGTGGTAAGAACGGAGCAATAAATTCTTTCGGCATTTTTCTGTGGTTGTAAAGAGAGTCCTGGTATTTTTCAATATTCTCCTCCGGAGTGAAGCATTTTTCAGCTTCCGGTTCTCCAAGACTTACTAAAATTCCGTGTTCCAAATGCTCAATCATCTGTTGTGGAGACATTTTTCCCCATTGAGACGGAGTATTTTCGGTTAAGCCATTCAGTATTTTCTGAACATTTTTCACATTAAGATCAATGAAAGGAGATTGTTTCGCTACTAATGTTAAAATTGTAGCTACACATACGATCTCATCTCTTTGATTTATCACCTCAACCAGCCATTTAACAACTCCTGAAGGAATGTTTCTGCCTTTTACTCCTCTGTTGATTTTTTCTTTTGCTGTTAGGTAAACAGTAATGGTATCACCAGCATATACAGGTTTAAAGAAACTGCATTCTTCTAATCCGTAGTTGGCAATAACAGGTCCTTTTTTACCGGAAACAAACAATCCTGCTGCTGCTGAAAGGATGAAATATCCATGGGCAACAGTTTTATCAAAAATAGTTCCTGTTAAGCTCGTAGCATCCGTATGAGCATAGAAGTGATCCCATGAAACATTGGAGAAGTTAACGATATCTGCATCGGTAACGGTTCTGCCAGCTGTTTCTAGAGAATCTCCCACTTCAACTTCTTCAAAATATTTCTGGAAAGGATGTTTGTCTGAGAATTTCTTCTCAGCACCCTGCTGATAAATCTTGGTAATTGCTTTCAGTACATCCGGAGATCCCTGAATTGCTGTTTTCTGCAAGAAGAAATGAAGACCGCTCAAACCTCCCATTTCCTCACCTCCGCCTGCTCTGCCAGGCCCTCCGTGCATCAGCGTAGGAAGTGGTGAACCGTGCCCTGTGCTTTCTTTAGCATTATCTCTGTTCAGGACAAAGATTCTTCCGTGTTGGGAAGCCATTTTCCATGACGTTTCTGCAATAAAGTTCTCATCATGAGAAATGATGGATCCCACTAAACTTCCTTTTCCTCTCTTTGCCAGTGCAGCGGCTTCTTCAGCATCTTTATACGGCATTAATGTAGATACCGGCCCGAAAGCTTCTACATCATGAGAGATATTTTTCTCAAAAGGCTTATCATTCAGGAATAGTTTAGGACTCATAAATGCTCCGTTTTCATAATCTGCATCTACCAGTTCATGCTTTCCGTCATACACAAGCTCTGTTTCTGTTTTTAAAATATTTACTTTTCTTACTACTTCTTCGTATTGCTGTCTTCCCACCAAAGAACCCATTTTGGTATCTCTGCTCAAGGGATTTCCTATTTTTGTCTGATCCAAAGCTTTAGACAAAGCATTCTGAACATCACCGATTAAATGTTCCGGAACGATAATTCTTCTGATAGCCGTACATTTCTGTCCTGCTTTCGTGGTCATTTCGTTACGAACTTCTTTGATAAATAAATCAAATTCAGGAGTTCCCGGCTTTGCTTCCAATCCAAGGATTGAACAGTTCAGAGAATCCGCCTCCATATTGAAACGTACTGCATTCCCAGCGATAGAAGGCATTGATTTTAATTTTCGGCCTGTATGAGCTGAACCTGTAAATAATACAGAGTCTCCGTCTTTAATATAGTCCAGGATATTTCCAGGTTCCCCACATACCAACTGAACGGCTCCTTCAGGAAGCACTCCACTCTCAATCATATCCTGAAAAACAGCATTTGTCAAATAAGAACCAAAAGGAGAAGGTTTTACAATAGAAGGAACACCCGCCAATAATGACGTTGATAATTTTTCCAGCATTCCCCAAACAGGAAAGTTATAAGCATTGATCTGTACTGAAACCCCTTCACTTGGAGTCAGAATATGAGTTCCTAAGAAAGTTCCGTTTGCTGAAATTTTCTGTGTATCTCCGTCTACCCAAAACGGAGTATTGGGTAGCATTCTTTTTGCCAGTCCCGAATAGGTAAAGAAGGTACCGAAACCTCCTTCAATATCTACCCATGAATCTACATGCGTAGCTCCTGTTTTATATGATAATTCGTAATATTTTTTCTTTCTTTCCAATAGATACAGCGCCACTTTTTTCAGCATTTCCCCACGATCATAGAAAGTCATGGAAGAAAGGTTTTTGTATCCTACTGTTCTTCCATAATCAAGAGCCTGTTCAAAATTAAGTCCTTCCGTATCTGAAACAGCTACCTGCTCTCCTGTAACGGCATTGTATAAAGGGATGCCGTTTCCGGATCCTTCTACCCATTCTCCGTAGATATAGTTTTTTAGTTTTTCCATATTTATTTTTACTTTATTTTTTGCTTCTGTTGAAACCTTATAGGTTTTAAAAACCTATAAGGTTTGAGTCCGTACATATATGATTAAAATATCAATACTAAAAGCCATTATTTTTTTTAGAATTTTGATCAATTGAAACTAATTTACTTCTGTTCCTGATATGGAAACAGTTTCACTAATCCTTCATACAAACTTCTGTGAAGAATGGTTGCATGATTATCCGTTTCCATCATTTTATACTCTAATGTCCAGTTTTTCTTATTTGATTTTTTAAGAATATCATAGAACGTTTCTGCATCTTTAATCATGACAGGATGTTCTCCTTTTCCCACAGAAACATAAACAAATTTCTTAGTATCGGGAGACTTTGCAAGCAGTTGACCAGCCTGTTTTAGCAAACTTTCATCATCCCACCATAAGCTTGGACTAATGATAAAATAGTTATTGAACATTTCCGGTTTCTTTAAAAGAATTTCTGTTGCTAACAGCCCACCTAGAGATTGTCCGAACAGATACTTCTCCGTAGTTTTAAACTGACTTTCAATGTAAGGCTTTAATTCTTTTTCAAGGAACGTTATAAACTTATCAGAATGCCCTGTGGTAGGATAATCTTTCTGCAAATCCTTTAAATTTGTATAAAATGTGAAATCTCTTTTTCTGTCAACATTAGCAATTCCTACTACAATTGTTTCCGGCATCGAGTACATTTGATTAAAGAACTGCACTAATCCTGAAACATGGATAAAGTCTTCATTCATACTTCCGTCCAACAAATAGATCACCGGATATGACTTAGCTTTATCAAAACCTTGAGGCAGGTAGATATTTAGAGTTCTTTCTTCATTCAGAGTTTTAGATTTAATGGTCCTTACCTCTCCCATCGTAAGCGGTTTTACTGTTGCAGTTTGCGCTGATACCGTAAAATTGGCAGCAAGCAGTATACTGCAGATAATAAAAGCTTTTTTAATCATATTTAATTTTTGTCTTCTCGTTTATTCTTAGAAATTTTTATTCTAAATCCATACAATCATATTCCACATTAGAAAGCTGATAATTTTCATCTTCACGGAAAATCAAATCTTTTCCATTAGCGTGGGAATATATATGATAGATATCCCGCATTCAAAACTTTCTGTATTATTAACCATTTATTTCTCATTTTGTGTTTTATTTTACTGAATTCAAACCTTATAAGTTTTAAAAACCTATAAGGTTTAGACAATTATTTTACGTCATCCCAAATGCTGTAATCAACAATTTTTGTTGGGATCTGCTGTACGTATTCTGTAAAGGGCTCGCAAGGTAAAATCGCTTCTTTCCCTTCTCTGGCCAATTCCTGATATAATTTTGTACCTTCTGTTTTCCAGTGGATCATTTCATCAGAAACATCACGGATGATTTTTGCGGGGCTTCCGACAATCAGTTTTCTGGGTTCGCATCTGAAATTAGCAGGAACAAAAGCTAAAGCACCGACAATACTTTCGTCACCGATATAAGCTTTATCCATTATTACAGAATTCATTCCTATTAAACAATTCTTCCCGATATGCCCGGAATGAATAATTGCCCCATGACCGATATGTGCAGATTCTTCTAAGATGGTTTCTATATTTGGGAAAACATGAAGCGTACAGTTTTCCTGTACATTAGCCCCATCTTTAATGATAATTTTCCCCCAGTCGCCACGAATTACCGCATTGGGACCAATATAAACTTCTTCACCTATTTCTACATTCCCGATAATGACTGCTTGCGGATGAATGTAAGCAGAGGGTTTTATAATGGGACGGATACCATGGTATGAGTAGATATTCATATTTATTAATTTGAAAATTTGAAAATGAGATAATTTGAAAATCAATTAAATAATGTTTCTGTTTTTCGATGTTTGTCTTTTGACTATACTGTCCAAAGTCCTACAAAGCAGCTACTCTTTACGGAGTATCTTCCAATAAACATTTTCACATTCTCAGATTATCCCATTTTCAAATTGATTATACTTTTTCAATGATCATTGCATAGCCTTGTCCAACGCCGATACAAAGGGTACACAATGCATATTTTTTATCCTGCTTCTGTAATTCTATAGCCGCAGAACCCACAATTCTTGCTCCGGAAACTCCCAGTGGGTGGCCAATGGCAATAGCACCTCCGTTCGGGTTTATTCTTGCATCGTCATCTTTTAAACCTAAGCTTCTTGTTACCGCCAGGGCCTGTGCAGCAAATGCTTCATTGAGTTCAATAATATCCATATCTTCCAGTGAAAGATTCAGTCTTTTCAATAGTTTCTGAGTAGCTTCTACCGGTCCTATTCCCATAATTCTTGGTTCAACGCCTGCTACGGAAGATCCTAATATTTTTGCTTTTGGTTTTAATCCATATTTTTTAACAGCTTCTTCACTTGCTAAAATAAGTGCAGCAGCTCCATCATTCATTCCCGATGCATTTCCGGCTGTTACCGTTCCTTCTTTCCTGAAAGCCGGACGAAGTTTCCCCAGACCTTCCATGGATGATGTAGGTTTAATGAATTCATCTTTTTCAAAAATGACAGGATCACCTTTTCTCTGAGGGATTTCTACTTTTACAATTTCTTCTGCCAGTCTTCCATTTTCCTGTGCTTTGGTAGCTTTCTGCTGAGACCAAAGAGCAAATTTATCCTGATCTTCTCTGCTGATCTGATGCATATCTGCTAAATTTTCTGCAGTTTCTCCCATCCCATCAACGCCATACATTTCTTTCATTTTCGGGTTCACAAAACGCCATCCGAAAGTAGTATCAAATAGCTGACTGTCTCTGCCAAACGCCGCACTTGGTTTTGACATTACATACGGAGAACGCGTCATATGCTCTACTCCACCTGCAATATAAATTTCACCTTCTCCTGCAGCAATGGAACGAAAAGCATTCGCTACAGCCGACATCCCGGAAGCACAAAGTCTGTTTACCGTTTCACCTCCAATTTTATAAGGAAGACCTGCCAATAAAAGCCCCATTCTTGCCACATTTCTGTTATCTTCCCCTGCCTGATTGGCACATCCGAAAATCACATCTTCAATTTCATGTACGGGAACGTCAGGATTCCTTGCCACCACTTCTTTGATAACAATAGCAGCCAAATCATCTGCTCTTACTTCTGATAATCCTCCCTGTAGTTTTGAAATAGGAGTTCTGACATAGTCTATGATGTATACGTTGTTCATATTTTTAATTTGAAAATGAGTCAATTTGAGAATTTGAAAATTTAAGGGAAGTAAAATTAAAGGTGTTCGATAATTTTCAAATTACCTCATCTTCAAATTTTCAAATTCTTTATAATTCTGTTACTTTTTTTCCGATTTTGTAAACTGTTCCTACAAATTTTGCTATCAGCTCCTGATTTTGATTGGTAATCTGAATATCATAAACAGCTGTTTTTCTGGTATCATTCACCAAGATACTTTCTGCTCTGAAAACATCGCCTTCTTTTCCGGCTTTGGTAAAGTTGATAATACAATTCAAAGCTACAGCAGCATCCCCTGTATTATTGGATGAAAATGCCAGTGCTGAATCTGCAAAAGCAAATGTAACCCCACCATGAACTGTTTTAAGCCCATTGATCATATCTTTCTTAATGGGCATTTCTATTAAACAATAATTTTCTTTTACTTCAATCATTCTGATATTCATCCACTGGGAAAAATAATCCTGATTGAACATATAATCTGCTACCTGTCTTGGATTCATTTTACTGTACGTTTGTTATTTCTTCATATAATTCATCCGATAATCTATCGTAAACACTCATCGTTTTACCCAGAATGATTTGCTCATAGGAGAGATTTGATGAACCTGATGAATTTTCAGTTGGATAAGAAGCACTTAAATCAATTCCGTTTTCATTGGCCAATCTTTTGATAAGCTCTTTATATTTCTCATTAAACTTCCCCAATAATTCAAGCCTTTCCTGATCTTCAATAGAAGCAGCCTCCTGAATCAAATAATCTTTCTCTATTGAAAGCCTCACTCCCAATTCGGCTCTGAATTCATCTATATTCATTAATTCTTCACTATCATAATTGAGCAATGCACCAGTTGCTGTTATTATACAACGGATACATGGCCGTATTTCTTTATATTTTACGAAGCAAAGGGCTCTGTCTGTACCTTTCTTCCTGATATTCTTCGTAAAGGTTCTGTAGGGTTTCTGAAACTTTTGCATATCCAATTTCTTTACCCCAGCTTAACAGTCCTTTTGGATAATTAACGCCTTTCTGCATCGCTAGTTCAAGATCATCATCATTGGCAACACCTAATCTTTTAGCTTCAACAGCTTCATTGATCAACATTGAAATAATTCTTAAGAAAATCTGCTCATACAATGCCTCATCTTTTTGAGCAACCGGTTTTTGTGCCCCCTCACTATAATCATAGAATCCTTTTCCTGTTTTCCGGCCATGGAGCTTAGCTTCAGACATTCTTTGCTGAAGTAAAGAAGGCTTATACTTTGGATCATAGAAATAATCTTTGTAAACCGTTGTCGTTACTGAAAAATTGACATCAATACCAATAAGATCCATGAGTTCAAAAGGCCCCATTTTGAAGTTACCCAATGTTTTCATTGCCTCATCTACCTGTTCCGGTGTGGCTATATTTTCTTCAACAATTCTTAACCCTTCCCCATAATAGGGACGGGCAATTCTGTTCACAATGAACCCCGGAATATCTTTGGCGATAACAGGTATTTTGCCCCATTCTTTCATGAGGTTATATATTTTTTCAGCTAACGTTTGTTCTGTTAATAAAGAAGGAATAACTTCCACTAAAGGCATCAATGGAGCTGGATTGAAAAAGTGAATTCCGATGAAACGCTCCGGTTTCTTGAGCTCTGCCCCGAGGGAAGTGATGGAAATGGATGAGGTATTGGAACCGATGATACAGTCTTCTGAAACATAATTTTCAAGCTCTGTAAAAACCTTAGTCTTAATTTCTTTGTTTTCAATAATCGCTTCAATAACCAGATTTGAATCTTTTAAATCCTGAAGGACTTCTCCTTTTACGATGTTGTTTCTGATTTCAGAGGCTTTTTCCTGAGAAATTTTGCTTTTTTCAACCAGTTTCTGAAGTGTTTTTTCTAAGCCTGAAAGTGCTTTGTCTATTTGTGGAGCATTAGCGTCGAATAAAACAACTTTGCATCCTGCTGTGGCAGCTACCTGAGCTATTCCTACGCCCATGGTTCCTGCCCCAATAATTCCAATATTCATAGTTTTAATTTGAAAATTTGAAAATGAGTTAATTTGAAAATTATTTAAATTTTGATGTAGAAATAATTTTAGACAGAATTAATATAATTTCTCTTAAATCTTTAAATAACTTCTCATCAGGCGAACACAAATATTCTGATTGCAAACACAATGATAACCAATATTCTGTTTCATCAGCTTCTTTAGCTGCAATTTTTACTTTATGAATAAAATCGGCCCTGCTTTCTGCATTTTGAGCTTCTCTTACATTAGCTCCGATTGAAGTTCCTGATTTAAAAATCTGATTCGCAAGTGGAAATTTATTAACCTTATACAGTTTTTCTGAAAATTCAATAATGTTCAATGCAAAATCAAAAGTTTTATTTACTATAATATTTTCTTTGTCATTTCTCATTTTCAAATCCTCAAATTAACCCATTTTCAAATTGATTTATTTTCCTTTATAATTAGGTTTTCTTTTCTGTAAAAAGGCATTTACCCCTTCGATGAAGTCTTCTGTTTCTGCAGCTTCCTGCTGTAAATCTCCTTCTAACTCCAATTGTTCTTTTAAGGTATTATTGTAAGACTGAGCAAAAGCTTTTTTGGTAAGCTTAAGCGCTGCAGTGGGCATATTTGACATTTTCTCAAGAATTTCCATAGATTTTGGAGCAAATTCTTCTTCATTGAAAACCTCAGCAACAAGACCGTATGATTTAGATTCTTCAGCAGATAGTTTTTTACCTGTGAAAGCTAAATAATTTGCCAATTGTCTACCTAAAAGCTTCGGTAAGAAATAAGTTCCTCCCGTATCAGGAATCAATCCGATATTGGAAAATGCCTGGGCAAAATATGATTTATCAACTGCTAACACAAAGTCACAAATTAGGGCCAGCATTGCTCCGGCTCCTACTGCAGGACCATTTACCAATGCCACCACAGGTTTTTTGCAATGTGTAATTTCTGTAACCAAAGGATTATAGTAATCTACTACAATTTTTCTGATGATGTCGTTATCATGGTGTTCATTACCCTGTACAAAGGCATCATCTAAATTTTGACCTGAGCAGAACGCTCTTCCTCTACCTGAGATCGCTACACATCTTACCGTGTCATCTTCATTACATTCTTTAATGAAATCTTTCAAATCCGACAGAGAAGGTTTTGTAAGGGCATTCATCGTTTCAGGTTGATTAAGATATGCAATTTTAAGCTTCCCGTCAAAATGCGTTTCAATATCAAGTTGTGTATACATAGTTTTTTATTTATTATTTAACAATGCTCTAATTTAACAATATAAATTAACCTAACAATCTACTATAACGTAACAATCTAACAGTTTAACAATGCAACAAATAAAATAGTTCTGATAAAACTGATCACACCTTATAAACTACTATGCACAAAGCATTTTATGGGTATATTGATTGCTAAATTGATTCATTAATTAATGGCATTTAAAATAATCAAAAGGTTCAAGACAGTCTAAACACTGGTAAGAAGCCTTACACAGGGTAGACCCGAATCTGCTGATCTGTTTGGTATGCTCGGAACCACAACGCGGACATTTTTTCGGCTTCCCGATATGATGTTCGTCTGCTCCTTTTTCAGGAGGTGTAATTCCGTAAACACGGAGTTTTTCTCTCGCTTCATCTGTTATCCAGTCTGTTGTCCATATCGGAAACATTTTAGTAACCACCGTCGCATCCCAGCCGTTTTCCTTCATCATTTTAATGATATCCTCTTCAATGGTAAACATTGCAGGGCAGGCAGAATAAGTAGGCGTGATCGTCACTTCACAGGTATTTTCACCTGTAATGCTGGCCTCCCGCACAATTCCTAATTCCACAATATCAATGACCGGAATTTCCGGATCGGGGATTGTTTTTAATAAGCTTAATAAATCGTTCATTATTAATTTTGAGCATTAGATCATTTGAAAATTTAAAAAATGAAAGGTACGAACAGCTCATTTCCAAATTAACTCATTTTCAAATTGCCTCATTGTTTTTTTACCACGTACATCCCGGATATGCACGCTGCATATACTGAAGTTCACAAAGAATATAACCGAAATATTCTGTATGATATCCTGTTCTTGATTTTGGCTGCATGAAAGGATTCGCAGGATATTCTAAACCATATTCTGCAAAATCTTTTTGTGTAATGGAAAGAAAATTCTCATAAAGCACATCAACATTGGGAACAATATTTAAAATAACTAAATCCTCCTCCCTTTCTACTTTTGCAAATAATCCTTTTGAATATTCCCAAATATTTCCAATCGCTTTTTCCAAACGGGTTTTACTTTCTTCTGTTCCCTGAGCAAAAATTTTCATCCAGGAAGCAGCGTGGGTATAGTGGTATCTTACTTCTTTCAAAGATTTCTGAGCAATTGCAGAAAGCTCTTCATCCGCAGAATGAGACAGGGCCTCATACATTAGTTTTTGATATACTGCAAAAACGTAAACTTTAAGAATGGTCTGGGCATAATCTTCATTAGGAAGCTCAGTCCAGTGGGCATTTAGATATTCATGCTCATATCTTAAAAATGCCAGATCATCTTCACTTTTACCGTTATCAATCACTTTTGATGCGTAAACATAAAAGTTATTGGCCTGACCCAGCTCATCCAATGCAATGTTTGTCAATGCAATATCTTCCTCCAAATAAGGACCTTCACCACACCACGCAGACAATCTCTGCCCCATGATGAAACTGTCGTCTGCCAGTTTTAATAAATAATTATATAATGGGTTCATTGTTTTTTCTTTTTGTAAAATGTAAAATGTCGGTTGTACAGTGTACTTTTTACAGCTGACATTTTACAGAAAATTACATATTCTTTACATCATTAGGAATGTCATAAAAAGTCGGGTGACGGTATAATTTATCATCAGCCGGATCGAAGAAAGCTTCTTTATCTACTCCTTCAGAAGTGATGATATATTTGCTTGGAACTACCCAAACAGAAGTTCCTTCTTTTCTTCTGGTATAAACGTCTCTTGCATTCTGCAAAGCCATTTCTGCTGTTGGTGCCTGTACTATTCCAACATGTTTGTGAGATAATCCCGGTTTAGTCTGAATAAACACTTCCCACATATCTAAATTTGCCATAGTCAAATTAATTTAACAATGTATCAATGTACCAGTTTACCAATATGAATCTTCGTTTTACTCAGAATGACAATTGATTGTTACATTTTTACATTGGTATATTGTTACATTATTATATTACTTCTTTTTGTTGTTTTTTTGCGAAAGCTGCAGCTGCTTCTTTTACCCAAAGGTTTTCCTGCTGAGCTTTTACTTTGGTATCCAGCCTCTTTCTGTTGCAAGGGCCATTACCTTTTAAGATTTCCATAAATTCACCCCAGGGAAGTTCTCCGAAATCATAATGCTGTCTTTCCTCATTCCATTTCAGATCTTTATCAGGAATCGTTAATCCTAAGAATTCAGCCTGAGAAACAGTAACGTCAATAAATCTCTGACGAAGACTGTCATTACTTTCACGTTTTACTCTGTAATTCATAGAAATTTTAGAGTTGGGTGAACTGTCATCATTAGGTCCGAACATCATTAAAGCCGGCCACCAGAAACGGTTTAACGAAGCCTGGGCCATTTCTTTCTGCTGTTTGGTACCACGGCAAAGGGCCATTAAGATTTCATACCCCTGTCTTTGGTGAAAAGATTCTTCTTTACAGATCTTCACCATCGCTCTTGAATAGGGACCATAAGAATTTCCCATCAGCATTACCTGATTCATGATGGCTGCACCATCTACCAGCCAGCCGATGGCTCCAATATCTGCCCAGCTCAATGTAGGATAATTAAAAATACTTGAGTATTTTGCTTTCCCTTCCAACATATCTTCATAAGTGGCGTCCCTGTCCGCCCTGATCGTTCCGTTTCCTAATGTTTCCGTGGCAGAATACAAGTATAAACCGTGTCCCGCTTCATCCTGAACTTTAGCCAAAAGGGCCATTTTTCGCCTCAATGAAGGTGCTCTGGAAATCCAGTTGGCTTCCGGTAACATTCCAACAATCTCAGAATGGGCATGCTGTGAAATCTGACGAACCAATAACTTCCTGTAATCATCTGGCATTACATCTTTGGGTTCTACTTTATTTTCGTCGTGAACGTATTGAACAAATTTTTCTAAGTCCATAATCTTTTAATTTGAGAATTTGAGAATTAGTTAATTTGAAAATTATTTAGAGAAACTGAGAATAAACTATTATCCATTTTCAAATTTCCAAATTAGCGCATTTTCAAATTGAATTAAACATCATAATTAAGCATCACCACATTCGTTGTCGGGTGACATTGACAGGTAAGAACATAGCCTCTGGCTACTTCGTCTTCGGTAAGCGCATAGTTTTTCTCCATGAAAACTTCTCCTTCCAAAACCTCCGCTTTACACGTACAACAAACTCCTCCTTTGCAAGCAAAAGGTACAGGAAGATTGTCTTTCAATGCTTTATCTAAGATACTCTCTTTTTTAGAATTTAAGTGAAACGAATATTCATCATCATCGATAATTACCGTTACCATACTTTCAATATTGGCAATAGCTTTGAATTCATCACTCATCTCCTCCGTATTTTCTTCGTCAGGAGCTGTGAAGTATTCAAATAAAACCTGGATAGCAGGAACTTTTTTATCCTTTTTAAGATAATCGGCGATCCCCTTGATCATTTCTGAGGGTCCACAAATAAAATAAGTGGATTCTTTTACATCAATATCCGTGTATCTTTCAAATAACTGTTCTAATTTTTCGGCAGAAATTCTTCCTTCAAAAACAGGATCTTCATGTTTCTCCCGGCTTACCAGGTAAACCACCTTAAGTCTTCCGTTGAAATGTTCTACCAATTTATCTATTTCCCCTTTTCTCAAAATATGATTCATGCTTCTGTTACTGTAAAACAGATACGCATTACTGTTGGGTTCCTGATAAAGGCTTTCTTTAATATTGGACAAAACAGGAGTGATACCGCTTCCTGCTGCAAGACCTACATAAGTTTTCACATTGGTAGGATGATAAGAAGTATTAAAACCACCCATCGGAGGCATTACTTCCAGCATTTCATCCATATGAAGATGTTCGTTGAAGTATCCTGATACTTTTCCGCCTTCTAATAATTTCACCAAAACTTCCAGCGTATTGCTTTTTTCACTTGGAGCATTACAGATAGAATAAGAACGTCTTTCTTCGTTTCCGTTGATCATCATTCGGAAACTAAGGTACTGTCCCTGTTTGAACCTGAACTTGTCTTTCAGTTCTTCAGGAATTTCCACAGCCACATTTACGGCTTCCGGAGTATCTTTCTGAACTCTAACTGTTTTAAGTTTATAAAATGAATTCATTATTTTTTTAGTATTCTATTAATTTTCCCACCTTCACATTTCGGTAAGCTATCCTGGGTATGAACTTTTACTTTTGTAGTAATCCCTACCCGTTTTTTTATTTCGTTTTCTATATTTTTTCCAAAGATTCCGACAAATTTAAAATATTCATCGGTATTGGCTTCTATTCTTTGATCTTTTACAAGGTCATCATCAATTTCTATATCGATATCCAGTGCTACACACATATGCTCTTTTTCAATCGGGGTCAGATAATAATTGGGAACAACACCTTTTACATATGAAAATGCATCTTCAATCTGGCTTGGATAAACATTTACCCCTCTTACAATCAGCATGTCATCTGCCCGGCCAACAATAGGTTTCATTTTCACCATTGTTCTTTTGGCATTTTCATCATAATAAAGACTTGTAATATCATTGGTCCAGTACCGTAAAAGGGGCATCGCTTTTTTCGTTAGAGTCGTAATCACCAATACGCCTTCTTCTCCGAATGGAACCGGCTGCTTGGTTACCGGATCTAAAATTTCAGGATAAAAATGATCTTCCCAAATATAAGAACCTCCTTTTTCTTTGAAATCTTCCATTGAAACTCCCGGTCCTATAATTTCACTTAAGCCATAAATATTCGTGGCATGAACCCCTAACCTTTCTTCAATATGTCCTCTGATAATCTCCGTCCAGGGCTCTGAACCCAACACCGCATATTGAAGACTGATTTCATCGGCTGAAATTCCTCTGTTGGCAAATTCATCAGCAATAGTCAGTGCATAAGATGGTGAACAGCAGATCACCTCTGGCTTAAAATCCATAATCAAGTCTACCTGTCTGGCTGTCATTCCTCCTGAAATGGGAAGAACACTCATTCCCAACTTTTCCGCTCCGTAATGGAGACCAAGCCCCCCTGTAAAAATCCCATATCCGTATGCATTATGTAACTGCATCCCTGGTCTGGCACCTGCAGCATACAGGGATCTCGCCACTACCTCACTGAAAAGATCCACATCCTCTTTGGTATATCCTACCACAGTTGGTTTCCCTGTAGTTCCGCTTGAACAATGAATTCTCTGCAGCTCATTTTTGGGAACTGTAAACAATCCAAAAGGATAATGATCTCTTAAATCCTGTTTGTAAGTAATGGGAAGTTTCGTGATATCTTCTATTGTCCTTATATCCTGTGGAGATATTTTTAATTCATCGAATTTTCTTTTATAAAACTCTGACTTCTCCTCAAGATAACCAATTAAACCTGTTAACCGGTCGGATTGAAGCTGTCTCAACTGACCCAGCTCCAGATATTCAACTGAAAAACCCATAAAACTAACTAACATTTGTTAGGTGTAAATTTAAAAAGAATTTGCAAGCTGACAAAATTTTTATGATTTTTATCATATTTTGAATGATTCTAAATAAGAACATACTAATGATTCCCTTTATTTAAACCCGTAAGTTTTGATATTAAGGCTAAGGAAAGTACAATAGGGTTATTAATAGCACGCTTAAGTTTTGAAAAAAAAACAATAATTTACTTTAATGGAAATTGACATTCAGAGCAAACGCAATGGAGTGTGGACCTATTTATAAAATAAGTGTAATAAGGCCATTATTGTTTCTGGTTCCCTAATAGCCCAAAAAGTATCTTCTCTCTGATTTCATCAATAATTTCATCAGTAGAATCACTGTTTCTTTTGAACCAGAAATAAGAATTGTTTAGGGTATGAAGAATAAATCTTGTGGTAAATGAAGGTGATTTTAAATCCCAGTTTTCGGCCTGGTAAATTTCAGAAATAAGTTCCTCCACTTCCTGCTGATAGTTTCTCCTTAATTCCACAAATTCAGAAAGTCTTTCTTCCAGGTGTCTCCATTCGTTGGAATAAATATGGGTTACATCCCGGTTCTCCAGGACTACCGATAAATGTTTATCCAGAAATAGGTTCAGTTTTTCTCTGGGAGGAATATTGGTGTTTTTTACTTCCTGAAGCTCATCAAAAAAATCCTGTGCAATGCCAAAGCATATCCATTCCAAGATTTCTTCTTTCGAACGGATATGCGCATAAAGGGATGCGGCCTTAATATTGAGTTTTGTAGCCAGATCTCGTACTGAACTGCCCATATATCCTTTCTCCTTGAAAAGTTCTACAGCTACGTTTAATATTCTTCTTTGTTTTTCTTTAAGCTCCATCTGGTAAAATGCAAAAGTAGTTATTCTCAAAATAATACGCTGGAATTTAACACAGCATCGGGTAAATTAGCTCATTTCTCCCATTGACGGCCAAAGATATTTCACTCCTGGTATGACGTATTGTTCATCATTTTAAAGAAAATTATTAAGAATCGGAAATTTTGTCAAGTTAATTTTACGTTAAAAATGTTGATTTCGGAAATTTTGTCCTATTTTTTTGTAAATTTAATAATTGAACGATTTTTGTGATACAGTCATCGAATAAATGATTAAATAATTGATGGCATTAAGAAGCCAAGCCTTAAAATTTGGTTTCTTGATGTTTTTTAGAACTCCAATTAAAACAACCAAAATATATAAAATATGAACTTAAACCAATATACTGTAAAATCACAGGAAGCCATTCAGGCAGCTCAGCAAGTAGCTCTTGAATTGGGTAATCAAAGTATCGAACCTCAACATATACTTGAAGGGATCTTTCAGGTAGATGAAAATATATCGCCTTTCTTATTAAAAAAATCTGAAGCAGATGCCAATCTGGTAAGAGAGCGCAACCGTGAAAATTTAGAAAAACTTCCAAAAGTACAGGGAGGGAATATTTATCTTTCCCAGTCTGCCAATAAAGTATTGCTGGATGCACCCAACATCGCTAAGAAAATGGACGATGAATATGTAACGATTGAACATTTATGGCTATCCCTTTTGGAGACAAGCTCTGAGGTATCCAAAATGCTCAAGGATATGGGCGTTACCAAAAAATTACTGGAAGGAGGTATTAAAGAATTAAGAAAAGGAAGCAAAGCTACTTCTGCAAGTTCAGAAGAAACTTATCAATCCTTAAATAAATATGCCAAAAACTTTAATGAATTAGCAGCTGAAGGAAAGCTGGACCCTGTGATCGGACGTGATGAAGAAATCAGAAGGGTTTTACAGATCCTTTCCAGAAGAACAAAAAACAACCCGATCCTTATCGGAGAACCGGGAGTTGGTAAAACAGCCATTGCTGAAGGAATTGCTCACAGAATTATCAGTGGGGACGTCCCTGAAAATCTAATGGATAAGACATTGTTTTCATTGGATATGGGAGCATTGATCGCCGGAGCAAAATATAAAGGTGAATTTGAAGAGCGTCTGAAATCTGTAGTGAATGAAGTAAGCAAATCTGACGGACAGATCATACTTTTCATCGATGAGATCCACACATTGGTAGGAGCTGGAGGTGGTGAAGGCGCAATGGATGCTGCCAATATTCTGAAACCGGCTTTAGCAAGAGGGGAACTGAGAGCTATCGGAGCGACTACCCTCAATGAATATCAAAAATATTTTGAAAAGGATAAAGCGTTGGAAAGACGTTTCCAGAAGGTAATGGTAGAGGAGCCTGATACAGAGTCTGCAATTTCCATTCTTCGGGGTATTAAAGATAAATATGAGGCTCACCATAAGGTAAGAATCAAAGATGAAGCAATTATTGCAGCTGTGGAAATGTCTCAGAGGTATATTTCAGACAGATTCTTACCGGATAAAGCAATTGACCTCATTGATGAAGCTTCTGCTAAATTGAGAATGGAAATCAATTCAAAACCGGAAGAACTGGATGTACTGGATAGAAAATTAATGCAGATGGAAATTGAATTGGCAGCCATCTCAAGAGAAGGCAATGAAACTAAAATCAACCACTTAAAAGAAGATATTGCTAAAATTTCTGAACAGAGAAATGAAATTAATGCCAAATGGCTGAAAGAAAAACAGAAAAGTGAAGATTTAACGCAGATCAAAAAGGAGATTGAATCTTTAAAATTAGAAGCGGAAAGAGCATCCAGAGCCGGTGATTATGCCAAAGTAGCGGAAATACAATATGGAATACTCCGTGAAAAAGAGGAACAACTGCAAAAGGTTGAACTTGAAATGCAGAACCATCAGAATGAGCTGATCAAAGAAGAGGTTACTGCCGAGAATATTTCTGAAGTTATTGGTAAATGGACGGGTATTCCTGTCACCAAGCTATTACAGTCGGAAAGAGCAAAATTATTGAATCTTGAAGCTGAGCTTCACCATAGAGTTGTAGGACAGGATGAAGCGATACAGGCTGTAGCAGATGCTATCAGAAGAAACAGAGCCGGATTGAGCGATGAGAAAAAACCTATCGGATCTTTCTTATTCTTGGGAACCACAGGTGTTGGTAAGACTGAGCTGGCAAAAGCATTGGCGGAATTTTTATTCGATGATGAGAACAATATGACGAGAATTGATATGAGTGAATATCAGGAACGTCACAGTGTTTCAAGACTCGTGGGTGCGCCTCCGGGATATATCGGATATGATGAAGGTGGTCAATTGACGGAAGCCGTGAGAAGAAGACCTTATTCAGTAGTGCTTTTAGACGAAATTGAAAAAGCCCATCCTGATGTTTTCAACACATTATTACAGGTGTTGGATGACGGAAGACTTACTGATAATAAAGGTAGAGTTGTAAATTTCAAAAACTCAATTATCATTATGACTTCGAATTTAGGTTCCCATCTGATCCAGGAGAATTTTGAAAATATCACAGAGGAAAATCAGGACGAAATTGTAGCTAAAACAAAAGACGAGGTCTTTGATTTATTGAAACAAAGTCTACGTCCGGAATTCCTGAACAGAATTGATGAGATCGTACTGTTCCAGCCTTTAAGAAAAAAAGAAATCGGAAAAATCGTTCAGTATCAGTTGCGAGGATTCAATGATATGTTAGCAAAACGGAACATTATCATGACTTTCACTCAGGATGCTGTAGATTATCTGATGGAGAAAGGTTACGATCCTGCATTCGGAGCAAGACCTTTAAAAAGAGTTATCCAACAGGATGTACTGAATAAATTATCTAAAGAGATCCTTGCCGGAAATGTAAATGAAGGAGATAGAATCACATTAGATTTCTTTGAAGAAACAGGTCTTGTTTTCAGACCTGCCGAACAATAAAGTAGTTTTTTTTCATATACATTATTTTGTAAGTAAGTGCTGTAGAATTTTCTGCAGCACTTATTTTTTTATCCTACTTTTGGGATAAAATTTCATCATATCCAAAAAACATATTATTAATTTAAATAAAATATCTTAAATCTGTAAAAATATTTCATTTAACAAATGACAATCCCCCAACTACTTTATGAAAGCATCCTTTGGGTAGAAGGAGCTACAGCACTCATCGCACTACTCTGTTATCATCGTGAAAAACAGCAGTATTGGAAATATTTTTGCCTATACCTGATCATTATATTCCTATGTGAGGTGTTCGGAAAATACAGTCCGCGTTTTATAGAATATGACAGTCCAAAATTTTATAATTATTTTGTGATACCGCTGGAGTTTATATTCTTTTATTGGCTGTATGCTGCGAAAGCTTTCGGAAGGCCCAGACTTTTTTACATTGTAACTTTTATATACCTGCTGTCATTTATCCCAAATGAGATTTTTCTTGATACCAATAAGGAAATCTTTTCCATAAATTACACACTGGGCTGTCTTATATTAATGATCCTTGTGATTATGGAGTACTATAATCAGGTAAATTCTTCTGAGATTGTCAATTTCAGCAAAAACAGAATGTTTTACATCAATCTGGGAGTTACTTTATTTTATATCGGAACCTTGCCTTTCTGGACTTTTTTTGCTCAAATAAAGCAGTATAAAGAAATCTGGAATATTTATTATTCTTATTTTCAAATTTCTCTCATTATCATGTACATCCTGTTTTCAATTTCGCTGATAAAAGGAAAACAGGAACTTAAATATCCCTGATATTTTACACTTAAAAATAAGCAGGTTATCTTTTTAACTATTTTTATCCAGACAACGTGAATTATCATTACATTTACATCACTAATCTAACTAAAACAAAATCAACATGAAAAAATTAAAAAGAGATGAATTAAAGAAAATTGACGGTGGCGTTCTTTCATCGATCATTATGTGTGACGAGTTCTGGAATTGCCCAACAGGCCTATGCTGCACAGCAGGACTGGTTTGCAAGGACCGGACAAAATATCCATGCATATAAAATCTAAGCCGGAGATGCCTCCGGTTTTTTTTGTCATTATGATAACCTGGTATTTATTTACGTATAGTTGAATTTGCGTACAACCCGTAAAAACACGGTAAAAATAACAGTATAATCCCCAATCTATTACTGTTCTTTCTACCATATTTTTTCCGAAATTTGCAGATACACTAACATTTTTTATAAATACTAAGTTATGGAAGCAGAATCTACTAATGAACACGGACCAAAATCCGGCAGAATGCCCAATGATTTGATTAAGACTTTAATTGATAATTACCGTCAGAATCATTTGAGCGCAATTAATAATGCGTTGGGTATACAAGATGCCCACTCCATCTGGTTTGATCTTCCTAAATTAAAAAAGTTCATTGCGATGATAGAAGAAGAAGCCATGAAAAAGACTCCCGATGTAACTGAGGAAGATTTAGGAATCAGATTTTATTATGCCGCTTATCCAAAGCTTGAAAACTGGAATCTTATGGAATCTCACCCTGTATCGGAAGACTATGCAGGAAGGCATACCCTGGTGATGATCCCTACGGTAAAAAAAACAGATGAAGAAGGAGAAATCCACCATTATGATTTCAATACTTTAGAACATTCTATAAATTTAACATTAATTGCAAAAAAGGGAGGTAAAGAGGAAGATCCTATCGGAGAAAATAACGGACAACTTATTCCTCCATCCAATCCAATAGCTGAATATTTTTAATACTTAATTGATGATTTTATAGAATATGACCGATTTCCAAGAATTTGTAAGCAAAACTATGCTTTGGGCCGAAGGACTTGCTGCGGTTGTATCGCTTTTGTATTATAATCGTGTAAAGAACCAGTATTGGATTTTCTTCATTTTCTATTTGGTTTTTATTTTTCTTGGAGAAGCTTATGGTAGATGGGGAAAATTCCCTTATTTTTCCAAATCCCACTATTATAATTACTTTTTGATGCCTATCCAGTTTATATTTTTTTACTGGTTATACGCAGCAAAGTCTTTAAGAAAGCCTAAATTATTTTTTGTTTTATCACTCCTATACCTGCTTTCATTTATCCCCAATGAATTATACTTTACGGGAAGTAAAATAGTATTTGCCTTTAATTACACCTTTGGCTGCCTTGTTTTAATGCTTCTTGTAGTGATGGAATATTATAAACAAATTAATTCACAGGAAATTCTCAATTTTAGCAAAAATAGGATGTTTTATATTAATCTTGGAGTAACCCTTTCCTATATCGGAACATTACCGTTCATGGCCCTTTTCTCCGTTTTGATTAATTATATGGAAATCTGGAATATTTATTTTAGTTATTTTCTGATCTCAGGTGTAGTGATGTATATTTTATTTGCAAGTTCATTTATATGGGGAAAACAGAACTCTTAATTGTCATTATTTTATTTAATATATTTTTTGTGATGTTTATCGTTGCAGTGGCTATCTATATCAGAAATTACAGGCAGCGCAAGAAAGAATATCTGACTGAAATTGAAATAAAAAATGAGATCCACCAAAAGGAGCTTCTGGCAACCCAGCTGGAAATCCAGCAGGCAACCATGCAGCAGATTGGAAGGGAACTTCATGACAATATTGGCCAAAAGCTGACGTTGGTAAGTCTCTATACCCAGCAAATGCTTTACGAGAATAAAGTTCCGGAAGCCAGTGAAAGAATTGAACAGGTCTCACAGATTATCAACCAGTCTTTACAGGATCTACGCAGTCTTTCAAAAACATTAACGGACGATAATATCAACCAAAAAGAAATTAAAACACTCATTCAGGAAGAGGTAGATATTACCAATTCTTTTAAAAGGTGTACCGTAAGTTTTGAATGCAGCTTTGATCAGCTCGATTTGAGTTTTGTTCATAAAAACGTAGTTCTGAGAATTATCCAGGAGTTTATTCAAAACAGCATAAAACATTCGGGCTGTAAGAATATTTTTATTACTTTAAATACTTCCGAAAATATCCTTTGGGAACTTTCTATTAATGATGACGGTGCTGGATTTGATACCAGCCAGACAGCGTATAATGGGATTGGCCTTACCAATATGAAAAACAGGGCTAAAATCATTGGTGCAGATTTTCATTTTGAAAGCCAGAAAAATACAGGAACTTATCTTCATATTATTTTAAAAAAGCAATCATGAAAAAAACAATTGTAATTGTTGATGACCATATACTTATTGCCAAAGCTCTGGAGGGTATTATTGGTAATTTTAATGAGTTTGAGGTGATCTACGTGTGTGAAAATGGAAAAGATCTGATTCAGAAATTTGAAGAGGGTAACAAGATTCCGGATATCATCCTATTAGATATCAGTATGCCTATTATGAATGGTTTTGAAACGGCAGCCTGGCTCTCGAAAAACCATCCAGATATCAAGATAATGGCCCTCAGCATGCAGGGTGATGACAATAGCGTCATTAAAATGATTAAAAATGGGGCAAAAGGTTATCTGCTAAAAAATACACACCCAAAAGATCTGGAAACAGCATTGACTAGATTAAATTCTGATGGATTTTTCTATCCTGAATGGGCCTCAAAAATTATATTCTCAACCCTCAATAAAGATAAAGAATCTGAAATCACGGTAAAAATTAGCGAAAGGGAAAAAGAATTCCTGAAATACACTGTTACCGAGCTCAGTTATAAGGAAATTGCAGACAGAATGTGTTGCAGTCCAAGGACAGTAGAAAGCTACCGGGATCAGCTTTGTGAAAAACTGGATTTAAAAACCCGGGTAGGACTTGCCGTTTTTGCCATTAAAAATGGTTTTGGCAGTTGACACAGAATAAAAATATTTCGTTTAAATAAACAATATTTACAATTATTTGCACCAAAATTACACCGTATTGTGAAATATAAAAATGCAATTCATCGGATTGATTAAAATTCAATAAAAATTCAAATTAAATACCAAATAAACAATTAAAATATAGATTAAATAACTATTTATCAAACAAACCGTTAAATAATTTGCATATCAATTTCAAATAATATAATTTCACATCCTCAAACAAAAAGACGATATAAAAAAATTATTATTTGGAGCTATTGTACTAAGCTTCATGTCAGCTTGTAACAGCGACAACATTTCAAACCAAGGTGAAGAGCCTACAGATCAGGCAAATTCTCCTTCTACAACCGCATTAAAAAGAAGCTGTCCTTCTGTAGAACTCAGAGAAGCAGCCCTGCAGAAGGATCCTGCATTGAGACAAAGGGCAACAGAGATTGAAGCCTCTGCTGAAAGATTTGCCAACGATATAAAATTTGGAAAGGTCCTCGCTGATGGAACCGTTGAAATTCCTGTAGTAGTGAATGTATTATACAGAACTGCTACTGAAAATGTTTCAGACGCAAGAATTGCAGAACAAATCGCTGTTTTAAATGCTGATTATAGTGGTACAAATACAGATGCCTCTAAAATACCTACAGAATTCCAAGGGGTAAAAGCTGGCGATGTAAAAGTAAAATTCAAACTGGTAAATACCGTAAGAAAAGTAACAACTAAAACATCATGGACTCCCACTGATGTAGACAACCACACGATGAAAAAAGTCTCTACTGGAGGAATAGATGCTACCAATCCTACCAATTATTTTAATATCTGGGTGGTAAGCAGTATGCCAGATGGTCTATATCAGACTCTTGGATATGCTACTTTTCCTGAATCCGCAGGATTATGGAATGATGGTGTAGTAATTGCAGCTCCATATTTTGGAAAAACAGGAGCAACTGCTAATTTCAACCTGGGAAGAACAGCCACTCATGAAGTAGGGCACTATTTAGGACTTATACACATCTGGGGAGATGCCAGCTGTGGAAATGATCTTGTTGCCGACACTCCAACTCAAACTGGATTCAATAATGGAAAACCACGCTACCCACTTTATAATACTTGTGGCGGAGTAAAAAGATCTGTAATGTTTATGAATTACATGGATTACGTAGATGACGCTGCTATGTTTATGTTCTCCACCGGACAAAAAACAAGAATGCAGTCTGCGGTTGCAGCATCAGGACCAAGATCCGGGCTAAGAGTTTTATAACAAATCTGATTGCAGTTTTATTTAATATTATAAATCCATCCTTCATATTGGGATGGATTTTTATTTTCACATACTATAATTACAACATCAAAAAAGCTTACAACCCTTATCAGGATTGACTGCTTTAGAAATCAAAAAAAACATCTTAACCAATCGATAAAATGTAATATTTTATTATAAATAAAAAATAAATACAATTATTTACATTAAAATAATTAAATACAAGAAAAATTTAAATCATAAATTTTGATTTTGATTAAAATACACTCTAATTGCAATTTACTTAAATAATAATCAAGCAAATTGTATATTTAATAGTAATTTATTAAACAAAACGCGAAATGATTTGCATATTAATTTCAAATACTATAATTTCACATTCTCAAACAAAAAAGAAACGATATGAAAAAATTATTATTTGGAGCTATTGTACTTAGCTTTATGTCAGCTTGTAACAGCGACAACATTTCAAATCAAAATGAAGAATCTACAGATCCGGCAGTTTCTTCTTCATCAATGGCTTTGGAAAGAAGCTGCCCATCAGAAGAAATCAGAGAGGAAGCTTTAAAAAACAGCCCTGAACTCCGACAAAAGTTTGCTGATCTGGAAGCCAATACAGCAAGGTTTGCCAATGACCAAAAACTTGGAAGAGTCTTGGCAGATGGGACCGTAGAAATTCCGGTTGTAGTTAATGTAATCTACAGCAGCACAGCAGGAAATGTTTCAGACGCAAGGATTGCAGAACAAATAGCTGTATTAAATGCTGATTATTCCGGAACAAACACTGACGCTGGTAGTATTCCTACAGAATTTCAAACAGTAAAAGCAGGTGATACAAAAGTACAATTCAGATTAGTTAATACCATAAGAAAGTCTACAACTAAAACAAGCTGGAAAACAGATGATTCCATGAAAAAAGCCTCATCTGGCGGTATTGATGCTACCAACCCAACCAATTATCTAAATATTTGGGTGGTAAGTAAAATGACTTCTCAAGGAAAAAGCATTCTTGGCTATGCCACTTTTCCTGAATCTGCAGGATCATTAAATGATGGTGTAGTCATTGCTGCTCCATTCTTTGGAAAAACAGGAGCTTCTTCTCCTTACAATCTAGGCAGAACTGCTACTCATGAGGTAGGACATTATCTGAATCTAAGACATATCTGGGGAGATGCAATGTGTGGGAATGACCTAGTAGATGATACTCCTACACAAACCTCATCTAATGGAGGCGCACCAACATACCCATTATACAACACCTGCAATAGTGTAAAAAGGTCTGTTATGTTCATGAATTATATGGATTATGTAAATGATGCTTCCATGTTTATGTTCTCATCTGGACAAAAAACAAGAATGCAGGCTGTAGTTGCCGCATCCGGAGCAAGAGCAGGGTTAAGAGTTTTATAATACATCTCTAAATACAATCTTATTTAATATTTTAAATCCATCTCCATTGAGATGGATTTTTTTATTTTTAAGAAGTTTAATCCTCAAACATCATAATGATAAAAGGTCATTATCCTCCAGTTAAAAAAATGCAGTGATCGCGGCAAAATTTACGGGACAATTAGCTTCCTTTTCCAACGGCTTGAAACGGATATGCCAGATGACTAAATTTTCATTAAAAATCAAAAACAATAGTATTTTTTTTAGTTAAAAAACACAAAAAAGTGAAATATAAAAACAAAATTACTAAAATTGATTAAAATTCAAATTAAATTAAATTTATTTAGGATAATCACAATCATTAACAATAAAGATTAATAATAATTAAATAAATTAAGAAATAATTTGCACATTAAGTTTATTTAATATAAATTCACAAACTCAAAACCAAAATAATATAATATGAAAAAACTTCTTTTTGGAGCTGGAATTCTATTTCTGGCTTCTTGTAACAACGATGTCAATTCTGTAACGGAACAACAGGACATGCAACCCCAGGAAACCGCCAGCAGAAGATCTTGCCCGTCGGACGAAATGAGGAACAAAATTCTAAGTACAGATCCTGCAGCCAGAGCCAGAGTTAACGCTATTGAAGAGTTTACGGAAAAGCGTCTTAACGACATAAAAGTAGGCAAGGTATTGGCAGATGGCACCGTAGAAATTCCTGTAGTATTCAATGTTGTTTATAACACAAGCAGTGAAAATGTATCAGACACGCGCTTACAATCCCAGATTGATGTCCTGAACAGAGATTATGGAGCTACCAATGCAGACAACAGCAATACACCATCAGAATTCGTTCCTGTAAAGGCCGGAGATACCAAAATCAGATTCAGATTAGCTAAAACAGTGAGAAAGCAAAGCAGTACAACGCTTTGGAATCCTGACGAGAATAAGATGAAATCAGCAAGTACAGGTATTGCAGCTACTACTCCAGACAATTATCTAAACATTTGGGTAGTCAATAAAATGACAGGCGGCACCCTTGGATATGCTTATTATCCGGGAACTATTACAGGTTCTTTAGATGGCGTGGTAATAGCTGCTCCCTATATAGGAACAGGATCCGGAACTTCAGCACCTTTCAATTTGGGAAGAACAGCCACTCATGAAGTGGGACATTATTTAAATCTTCCTCACCTTTGGGGCTCATCAAACACAGGCTGCCAGACAGATTACTCTAATGATACACCTGTTTCGCCTGGTCCAAATTACGGAACACCTTCTTATCCTCTTAGCCGTGCTTGCGGTGGAGTAAGCCGTTCTCAAATCTTCATGAATTACATGGATTATGTGGATGACAAGATCATGGTCATGTTTACAACCAATCAAAAACAAAGAATGCAGGCTGTGGTTTCTGCATCCGGACCAAGATCAGGGTTGAGAGTATATTAAACCATTAATATATTAAGATTTGCTTAAAAAAAATCTGTCCCAATTTAGGGATGGATTTTTTTTATACTTTTATGCGATTCTAATTTCAGAACAACAAAGATGAAAAAAATAATATTAGCAGCCAGCATGTTTTTACATTTATGCTGTTATAAAGCACAAGATACTGTTCAGTCTCAAAATCTGCAAAAAGATATTTCATTAATAAGCTCTGATATACCTATTGAAAATAAAACAACATTCTTCAAAAAAGAATGGGTGAAAAAATCTATAGCTCCAGCCATACTTTTTACAGCTGCTGCAGCAACCTGGGGAGAGAAGGAAAATATCCGTGAAGTCCGAAACCGCTATCTTCCTACATTCAAGGCAAAATATGATGATTATCTGCAATATGCTCCTGCAGTTGCTGTTTACGGATTAAAACTTTCGGGAGTTAAAGGGCGGAACAATATAGGAAGAGCTACACTTTCTTACATTACCAGTTTAGCTATTATGGGTATTGTGGTGAATTCAATCAAATATACATCAAAAGTTGAACGACCTGACCGCTCTAAAAATAATTCATTCCCATCCGGCCACGCTGCTATGGCTTTTACCAATGCAAGTTTTCTGCATAAAGAATATGGTATGGTAAACCCAGCATACAGTATTGGAGGATATAGTACAGCCACTCTTACGGCGCTTGGTCGGAATTTAAACAACAGACACTGGCTTCCTGATGTATTGGCCGGTGCAGGAATAGGTATTATATCTACGGAATTAGGCTATTTCTTTATTGACAAAATATATAAAAACAAAGGTGATAATTTAAGTCTTTTATCGAGGATACAGGGAAATGATTATCCTTCTTTCCTGGCTATAAAACTGGGCACAGCATTGGGTACAACAAATTTCCTGAAAGAGTCTGATCTTGACAATAAAAAACAAGTAGGCTTTGAAGGCGGATTGGAAGGAGCTTATTTCTTTTCAAAAAAATGGGGTATCGGAGCAGACATCACCTTTAGCAGCTTTCCCGTTAAGCCTCTAAAAGAAACGTTAGATAACGGAGAAGATTTTGGAGATTACACTATTATTACCCAATCTTTAGGTTTTCTAGGTGCCGGAATAGGGCCTTATTTCTCGCACGAGTTTTCAGATAAATGGCAGTTTACATTAAAAGCCACTGCCGGATACGCAGCCACAGCAAGCGGAAAAGTCTCTATAAAAAGTGACAACATAGACACACCAACTCATGAGCTTCCTATTGCCAGTTATAAACCTAAGCCCGCTTTCCGGTGGAATACGGGAGCTTCCCTTACTTATAAATTCAATCCCGGAATAGGACTTACATTATATGCCGATTACAACCAGATAAAATCTACGATCCGATATCATTTTAGTGATGAAATAAAAGAAAACGACGAATTAAATGAAGAGCTTAATCATGTCATTGCAAAGGAAAGAATCAATTATATCACGTTAGGTTTACGGTTAACAGCCTATTTTTAAAATAAAAAAGCCTTCAAAAATCTGAAGGCTTTGCTTTTATAGTATTTTAGTATTGTCTTCCGGAGTGTAATCCATAAAAAGATCTCCATCCAGCTGTACCGATTTTACTTTTTTCTTGATGGGAATCACAAGATCAGTTAGTTTTTGGTCTTTCTCCCAAATGGAAGGTGAAAAATGCAGCTTCTCCGTTGTTCCGTCCTCATAAGACAGGATAGCATCAAACGGAATAGCAAAGCCTCCTACATTGATAACATTTACCGTAAGCAGATCATTCATCTGGGAAACTCCCGCCACTTTTACATCTATATAATGATTGGTATAAAACCAGTTATGGAAGAACCAATTCAAATTTTTTCCGGATCCTGTATTCATAGAATTAAAATAATCCCAGGGAACAGGATGCTTACCATTCCAGTTATCCATATAATGATGCAATGCTTTTTTAAACAATTCATCTCCAAGATAATCTTTTAGGGCAAGATAGGATAACGATGCTTTTACATAAGAATTATTTCCATAGCCGGAGCCGCTTACCTGTGTGCTCATAGTGATAACAGGCTGATCCTGCTCTGCGGAAGCATCATTGATCCATTTTTTAACACGGAAGTTTTTATAAAATTCTTTCGCTTTAGCCTCACCGTTTTCATCAATTCCTATAAGATATTCCAATGTTGTTGCCCATCCTTCATCCATAAAAGCATATCTTGTTTCATTGATTCCCATATAAAAAGGGAAATAGGTATGCGCAATTTCATGATCGGCAGTAAGTCTTGCATCCTGAAGATCATCCGGAATACTGGAATCATTAATCATCATAGGGTATTCCATATCAGCATATCCCTGAATGGCTGTCATTACATTATAAGGATATTCTACTCCCGGCCAGTTTTTCGAAAACCAGTCCAGATTATAGCGCATCCACCCTACATATTGTTCGAAATCTTTCGCTCCGGCTTTGTATCCTGCCTGCACACTCGCTCTTTTTGTTTTCAGCTGGACACTGGCCGCATCCCATACGTAATGATTACTTAATGCAAAACAAAAATCAGTAATATGGTTCGCTTTAAACTTCCAAACATTCCATTTATTCTGTCTGGTTACTTTCCCGGACTTCATTTCCTGCTCTGTTGCAATATGTATCAGCTTATCACTCTTCAGGGAAGCTTTATATCTTTTTAAATATTCCGGCTGAAGGACAGCATCAGGATTCAGGAAATCCCCGGTTGCCCAAACCACATAATTTTTGGGAGCCGTAATAGCAAAACTATAATCATTAAAGTCATTGTAAAACTCCTGTCTGTCTGAATGGGGAAGCATATCCCATCCATTATAATCGTCATATACAGAAATTCTTGGGAAAGAATAAGCTACATAAAAAGTTTCAGGATCTATCTGTCCTTCTCTTCCACTCTGCACAGAAAGCGGGTATTCCCATTCTATTTTAACCTCAGCTTTTGATTTTGATTTTAAAGCTGATTTCAATTTCACTTTTTCAACAGTTCCCCAATCATCGCTGTCAATATCATACTTTTCACCATTTACAATAAATGATTTGATTTTAAGTCCCGAAGACAAAAAATCTTTAGAGACTGTTCCTGACCTTGGAGATTGTGGCTTATGAAGGTTATTAACAAACCTGATGGCCAATTCATTAAGGTTATCTGAGCTATTATTAGTGTAAACAATTGTTTCTTTTCCTGAAACTATTTTTGTATTGGCATCTACCTTTACTTCAACATTATAAATTCCTTTATTCTGCCAATAGTTTTTACCCGGCGCTCCCGAAATTTCGCGGGTTCCTTTTTCATAGGCTTTTTTGATATTTCTCGGCATATATAAGTCCTGTGCAGAAAGCTGGAATAATGAAACCACCACCATCACACCGGAAAAAATTCTCTTCATAACTATCTTTTTTAAGATTGGTATCAAAAATAGCGAAAATGTGACACAGAGCAGCAAATTCTTTGATAAGAATATTTAACAATAACCGTATTTTGTTTAATTATTTACAATCGTTCCTGTTCTTCTGTTTTTTTTATCGTTTTGGCGTTATTTACAGACTGGTTTCCAAAATTGAACTTCAAAGAGAAGGTAAAGCCTTGTGTATCGTTATAATCCAGGAAATAATTATCCTGATTGGCATATTGGGTGCTTACTTTCTGCCCCATGGTCCTGAAGATATCATTGAATATAAAACTGGCATCCAGTTTTTTGTTGAAAAACTTCCTGTTCATTACAAAATAAGCAGTCCAGGCATTCGAAATTTTAAATGTTCCCTGTATTCCCGGAGAATAGTAACGGTGTCCCACTTCTAATTTCCAGTCGTTACTTTTATCCAGCGTAAAGCTTGTAGAAACATTGGAAACCCAGTTCCATACTTTATTTTTGTACAGTATTCCGTCGGTACCTTTAAAATAATTTTCATTATGTTCTAGATTTTCGGACAGAATAAGGTTCCACCATGGTTTTATCTGCAAATTCTTATATACACTCAGTCCGAAAGCTTCTCCTTTTTCAATATTGGTAAAATAGTAGATCAGGCTGTTGGTATTGGGCTCCTGAAAGGAAATTTCCATAGAAGGATAGATCTCTTTTCGGTAGTATAGATCGAGATTCCACTCTTTCCAGGAATAGGTAAAGTTAAGATTATGAGTAATGGTCGCTTTTAATTTGGGATCTCCCTGGTAATAGGAGAAAAGGTTATAATAAGACTTTGCAGGATTCAGCCAGGAATAGGTAGGCCTGCTGATGCGTTTTCCATAAGAGAATCCAAATTCCTGTTTATTTTCCGTAGTATACTGGGTGTAAAAAGTAGGAAAAAGGTTCCAGTATTTATTTTTATTCCGGTCATAAGGCTCAGAAACAATTCCCTCCAGGTCGGTCATTTCTGCACGCAGCCCGGCCTTGAAATTCCATTTTCCAATGGTGTATCCTAAAGAAGAATAAACGGCAAAATTATGTTCCTTATAATCAAAAATACTGCTTTTATCCGGTCTGTACTGCAGCATTCCATTTTCATTATCAGAAAAATCCAATCTGCTGTTTGTTTTTACAAAACTGTATTTTACGCCGGATTCAAGGTCAAATTTTTCGTTTTTCCATTGATAATCTGCTTGTGTGGAATAGAGCTGAACATCAGTTTTATTTTGGGTCATAAAATTCTCTTCCCTTGGAGACTGTCCGGCAAAATTCAGGGAAGTGATCACATTTTGATATTTATCGGTGTTGTTTCCTGTAAAATAATTAATCCATGACAGGCTGCTTTTTTTATTCAATTTTCTATCTATCTGAAAGCTTAAAGAATTATTAATACTGCGGTTTTGGTGATCATTAACTGTGGTATAATCAGACTCAGCAATATTCTGATTATTATAGATTATTGTGGGAACATTGTATATTCCATAAGACTTTGGAGAGTAAAACCCTGAATAGTTGAGGCTTAAGCTGGTCAAACTGTCCAGTTCATATTCCACATTAAAATTCAGGGTATTCTGGTTATGGTTTTTATCCTTCCTGTTCATCGTACTTACCCATCTCTTCTGGCTTTCCAGATAATTGACATAATCTGTTCCTTCCCTGTAGTAAGTCCCCATCCCTTTATAATAGCTCGCCATAACGGAGAGTTTATCTTTTTTATAATATTGAGAAAGTCCGAAAACACCTTTTGCGTACTGTGTCTGTATATATTTAGATGACAAAATTCCCCGGTAGCCTTCAACTTTATTTTTTTTCATGATAATATTGAGCACTGCACTTCCCGATGCTTCATATTTTGCAGGAGGATTGGTAATCACTTCTACAGACTTCACCTCATCTCCCTGAGTATTTTCCAGGAGATTTTTGAGCTCATCGCCAGTCAGCATCACCTTTTTATCATTAATGGTCACCAAAATTCCGGTACTTCCTTTTACACTAAGAACATTATTATTAACCGTTACATTGGGTGTATTTTTCAAAATCTCCCAGGCATTGAGTGATGAAATATTACTGTTCTCCACATTAAACTCCAAACGGTCTACTTTTCTTTTCACCAAAGGCTTGCGCTTGGTCATCACCACCTCTCCTATTTCATGAGATTCTTTTTTCATGATGATATGCAATGGCTCAGGATTTTGAAGGTCCAGATTCTTTTCATACAGGGCATATCCTTCGTTCTTCACAACAAGCTTTACATTTTGTTCTGAAATTCCTTCTAAAATAAAGCTGCCGTCAATATTTGTTTTCAACACTTTAATCAGTTCATTCCGGGAATTATAGAGTTCCACCTTTATTGCGGAAAGCTTTTCATTCTGATTGCTGACAACCATTCCTTCAAGTTTTTGCTTTTGGGCAAATACCAACAGGGGAAAACATAGAAAAAGAAAAATTTTATACATCATTACTGTTTTTTGAATGACACAAAGCAATATGACTGTCTTGCTTTATGGTACAAAACTCTGAAATGAAAAGGAAAGTTTCGGTTAACAGGAGGTTAATGATAGGTTAACGTCCATTGCCCTGTTCTTTTCCTCTTAAGAAACAGAAAAATACAGTGTATGTACGGGTTAATGAAAGGTTAATATCAAAATAAATCTCCCCGAAAATAGCTAAAGCTTTATCTTTGTTTTAATGATGTCCAAAAGCAGATACCTTATTCCTCTATTCGCTACCTTATTCCTGATTTTATTGGGAATCCAGGTGTATTTCATTTATAAAACGTATCAGGTAAAAGAAAGAGATATCTACAGGTCTATTCAGGAAGGTCTGTCCAATTACACCGATAAACTGGAGGATGTGAGTACGAAAGAAATGAAAGATGATTCTCTTCAGAGTATTATTATCAGATATTATGATAAGGAAATCAGCAAAAAAGATTTTTTAAACCACTTCTTAGACAACAGACAACCTACCCGGAAAAAGCTAAATCGTTATATCAGCAGCCGTTTCAAAAAAGAAGGCTATGATATTTCTGCAAAAATTCAATACTACTCAATCATACATCTTCCGGACAGCACTAAAATAATCGATCAGCCAATCATCATTTTTGAAACAAAAAACAAGGTTAAAAATTCTAAAATTTCAACAACCAGCAGCTGGGAAACCTCTTCCACTAAAAGGAATGATAAAAACAATGAAAAAATTGAAAGGAAAAATACTTTTTTAGTCAAAAGTAAAACTGAATTTGAAATTGCCAATATTAAGAGCATTGTATTTAAAGAACTTACCTTATTGATTATTTGCTGTATCATCCTTCTTGCAAGCGTTCTACTGCTGTATATCTTCACTGTTAAAAACCTCATAAACCAGCAAAAACAGGTAGAGGTACTCCATACTGTAGTAGACAATATATCACACGAATTCAAAACACCTATTGCCACATTAAAAATAGCTTCTAAAACTTTAAAGAAAGAATGGAATCCGGAAACGCTTCCCCTTATTGACCGGCAGATTTACAGACTTGAGGCCCTTATGTCCCAGCTTCACAAAGATGAACTCCCGGATAAAACTACTCCCGTAAAGCCTGAAGATTGGGATTTCTTTATTCAGGATCTAGCCTTCACTTACTTCAATACAGACTTTAAATTTGAAAATAATATATCACAGGAGCTTCCTTTTGATAAAAACCTGATGGAAACCATTATCAAAAACCTCTGTGAGAACAGTGTAAAATATGGTGCTTCCAGTATAAAAATCAATATCAGCAGTTCTCTACAGCATTTAGAAATTGAAATTTCCGACAACGGCTTTGGCATGGAAACTAAAGAATTAAAAAATATCTTTGAAAAATTCTACAGGATACAGGCCAACAATATCCATAACAATAAAGGATTGGGGCTTGGGCTGTATATCGTTAAAAAAATTGTTACAGAATATCACGGCAAAATACATGTTTCCAGCCAGCCTAAAGTGGGAACTGCTTTTAAAATATCTATTCCTTATGAAAACTAAAATCCTTTTAGCAGAAGATGATCCTGATTTCGGAATGATCCTGAAACAATATCTTGAACTGGAAGATTTTGAAGTCACCTGGTTTGAAAACCCTGAAGATATTGTAAAAATAATCCCTTCCGAATTCCCTTTCCATATTGGAATTCTGGATATTATGATGCCTAATATTGATGGTTTTTCTTTAGCTAAAATGATCCTGCAGGAAAAAAGTGATTTCCCATTGCTTTTTTTAACCGCCAAGAATCAGAAAATAGACCGGTTAACCGGATTAAAAATAGGAGCAGACGATTATATTGCCAAACCCTGCGATCCTGAGGAACTCATTTTGAGAATAAAAAACATACTCAGAAGAACTTTACCGACGGCTGTAGAAACATACATTAAGATTGGAGAATATTCTTTAGACACCAGTAAACTTTTACTTTCACACAATGAGGGGAGCATACGCCTTACGGTTCGGGAACAGGAACTCCTTGTCTATCTTTTGAAGCATAATCACACCACGATAACAAGAGACAACATCCTGGATAACCTCTGGGAAACCAATGATTATTTTACAGGAAGAAGCCTTGATGTATTTATCAGCAGACTCAGAAAATATTTCAGCCATGACCCGGAAGTAAAAATCCAATCCCTGAGAGGAATTGGATTTGAAGTTGATTTTCCAACGCATTGATCTTAGAAAGAAAGCTCTGTAATCACCGGAAAATGATCCGATGGATACAGCAGGTTTTCCCTTCTGTCATTAATGTGTCTATTTGATTTGATCCTGAAACCTTTTGTAAAAATATAATCAATCCTTTCTTTAGGTACTTCGTTGATATTAAAGCCTGTAAAAGTTCCTACCGGACCATAATGCTTCGTTTCAGAATGATAGAAACTATCTTTCATATGTTGGGAAAGAATCTTAATCGGCTCTGTATCATCTGTCAGGTTAAAGTCTCCACTTAAGGTTACCGGAAGGTTTTTGGGATTAAGTTCTCGAATCTTTTTTATAATCAATTCAGAAGATTTAACCCTTGCCACATTTCCAACATGATCAAAATGAAGATTCATTGCTAAAAATTCTTTTTTAGATTTTCTATCCCTGAACACAGCATACGTACAGATTCTGTTCAATGCAGCATCCCAGCCTTTTGAAGGTTTTTCAGGAGTTTCAGACAGCCAGAATGTTCCGGATTTTACGACATCAAGCCTCTTGGTATCGTAAAAAATAGCAGAAAACTCTCCTTTTTCTTTTCCATCATCCCTGCCTACACCAATATAGTCATAGTTTTTCAATCCGCTTTTAAGATCTTTCATCTGCTCGGGAAGTGCTTCCTGAACTCCGAAATAATCGGGATGGTAATAGGTTAATAAATCGGCGACATCCTGTTTTCTTTGAGGCCAGGCATTCTCTTTATCCGATTCTACATTAAGCCGGATATTAAAACTCATCACCGTAAGGTCCTGTGAAAACCCCAATACAAAAAGCATCAGGAGCATAATTGAAAATCTGAAATTCATAGTTTATTTTATCAATAAGAGACAAAAATAAGACTTCTCTGTGACAGGGAAGCCTTATTTATATGATAATATTGTTAAATCAAGATTATTCTTTATTGAATTTATATTCTCTTCCTCCTTCTGTAAGCGTAATCATCTTTTTATCTTTACTGAAAACAACCGCCAGCTCGGCCTGGTCAAAAGTGAATCTATTATCTCCTGCGTACTCAAAAGGAAATTCCTGCTGTCCCATTACACTTCCAAAAAGCTGTCCGTTCTTCTCCACAAATGTGATCTTAAAATTGTTCTCTTTGCTTCCATATATTCCTGTAAAATCTTTTGCATTGATTTTTTCAACAGGTTTTGCATCAGAAGATGTCCAGGTGTTATTTTTTGTGTTAATATCGGGAACTACAGAATTCGGATCCAGTTTCACCTCATCTATTTCTTTAGCAGCATCTACTTTAAAGGTCCATTCTGTATTTCTTTTCCAGACTTCAACGGGTATTTTTACTGTTTTCGATGTTCCATCCTTAAATTTCATCTGTACTGTAGTAGGCATTGGTAGCTGGCCAAGATTTTCAACAGTTACCTCAGCCCCATTCTTAAAATCTCCATTGATATATTTTACATTTTTAACAGCCTGATCAATTTTCCACTTATTAAAAAACCAACCTCTCCAGAACCAGTTCAACTCTTCTCCGGAAACATTCTCCATAGTGTGGAAGAAATCCCAGGGCGTAGGATGTTTAAAAGCCCAACGGTTGATATAGGTCCGGAATGCTTTATCAAATTTTTCAGGCCCCAAAATGGCTTCTCTTAAAACGGATAATCCTGCGCCCGGTTTATAGTAGGCTAAAGCGGCAATATTCCTTTCTTTCATATTATCCGGTCCTACCATTATAGGTTCCAGGTTATCACCCATCAGATAGCTTCCTGTACGGGCAAGGTTTGGCTTTTTATAATATTCACCCTTATTAAAAGCTTCCGTTGACAGTCCGTTAATGAAAGTATTAAAACCTTCATCCATCCATGCAAATAGTCTTTCATTAGAACCTACGATCATAGGGAACCAATTATGACCAAATTCATGATCGGTAACCCCCCAAAGACTTTCTCCTTTTGAATCCATATGACAGAACACAATTCCCGGATACTCCATTCCGCCTTCATTTCCTGCAACATTAGTCGCTGCCGGATATGTATATTCGTACCATTTATTTGAGTAGTGCTCTATAGCAGCCTTGGTATATTCCGTAGATCTCCCCCATGCTTTATCTCCCGCACTTTCTGCAGGATATGCAGAAATAGCTAAAGATTTTTTCCCACTTGGAAGATTAATTCTTGATGCATCTATAATAAACCCCGAAGATGATGCCCAGGCAAAATCCCTTGCCTGTGTAATCTTAAACTTCCAGGTTTTTGTTCCGGCCGTTTTATTTTTACCAATTTCAGATTCAGAATGGATCATTACTGTTTTATCACTGTTTCTGGCTTCATTCCATCTGTTGATTTCCTCTCTGGTATACACATCTTTCTCATTGAGAAGCTCACCGGAAGCAACTACATAATGATTGGAAGGAACTGTAATATTGGCTGTAATATTTCCATATTCTAAATAAAATTCCGATGCTCCAAGATAAGGCATCGTATTCCATCCCAATACATCATCATAAACGCACATTCTAGGATACCATTGTGCCATGGTAAATATTTTGCCATTTTTCGTATCCTGCACTCCCATTCTGTCTGACCCGTATTCCGGAGAAATAAAAGAATATTCAACGGCAATTTTTGCTTTACCTCCTTTTGCTTTCAGTTCCTTAGGAAGGTCAATCTGCATTCTTGTATCTGTAATGGTATATTGTACTTCTTTACCGTCCAGTTTTACCGATTTAATATGATATCCTCCATTCAGTTCCTCACCATGAGCTCCGTTTCGGCTTCCCGACATAGGAACAACTCCATTTCCCCGGGAATCTTTTGCAAATAAATTCTGATCCAGCTGTAACCAGAGAAAACTCAATGCATCAGGGCTGTTATTCGTATAGGTAATTTCAGCAGTACCTGCTATTTCTTTTTTATCTTCATTCAGGCTGACATTCAAATAATAATCTGCTGAATTCTGCCAATAAGCATGACCGGGCTGCCCACTTGCAGAACGGGTTTCCGTACCTGTCTGGGGATAAAAAAATGGCTTAAACGCCTCTACATAATCATATTTTGGCGTCTCCTGTGCATATACAGATCCTGAAAAAAGGAAAAATGCAACTGCAGAAACCAGGGTTGGAAGTTTACAATTCATTTAATTATTTTATACATAGGTAAAAAAAACTCCTGGAATTGTTACAAATCCAGGAGCTTTTTATTTATTTTTTTTTATTTAATTTGATTTTTTAGACTTAATCATTGCTTCTAAAGCATCCCACATTTCCTGAGGGATATCCTCCAGCATATTAAATTCTCCTGCTCCCTGAAGCCATTCCCCACCGTCAATAGTTACCACTTCACCATTCATATAAGCAGAATAATCTGAAACAAGGTAAGCTGCCAGGTTGGCCAATTCCTGATGTTCTCCCACTCTTCTCAAAGGCACTTTTTTCTTCATATCAAATTTTTCCTGTAAATCACCAGGCAACAGTCTGTCCCAGGCACCTTTTGTAGGGAAAGGCCCCGGCGCTATCGCATTAAAACGGATTCCATATTTTGCCCATTCTACAGCTAAAGATCTCGTCATGGCTAAAACACCGGCTTTAGCACACGCTGAAGGAACAACGTAGGCAGATCCCGTCCACGAATAGGTAGTTACAATATTTAAAACAGTTCCTGCATGTTTAGCATCTATCCAATGTTTACCCACTGAAAGTGTACAGTTTTTTGTCCCTTTTAAAACAATATCTAAAATAGAATCAAAAGCAGAATGCGTTAACCTTTCTGTAGGAGAGATAAAGTTTCCAGCAGCATTATTTAAAAGGATATCTATTTTACCAAATTCTTTCAACGTTGCCTCTTTCATTGCTTCCACCTCATCCCAGTTTCTCACATCACAAGCTACACAAAGAACTTTCCCTCCTGTCTGCTCTTCCAGTTCCTTAGCAGTAGCCTGAAGTTTTTCAATATTTCGGGAAGTGATCACCACATTGGCTCCTAACTCAAGGAAATATTTAGTCATGGCTTTTCCAAGGCCACTTCCTCCTCCTGTTACAATCGCTACTTTATCTTTCAGTGCGCCTTCACGCAACATTGGTTGTGTATATAAATTCATGTATAATATTTTTCTAAAAATAATAAATATTGAACGGATTGTCCCTAAATTAAATTTATAAATAATGCCATAAATAATATTCTTTATTTTTTTAATTAATTTTAGCACTTAATAATATCGTTGCTCATGAAAAATCCGGGAACTGCTCTTGTTCTATCATTGTTATTTTGTAGTTCAAACTTTAACGCTCAAAAGTTTGAAAAGTTATACCAATATGTAAATCCGCTCATCGGAACTGAAAAAATGGGACACACTTATCCCGGTGCAACTGCGCCGTTCGGAGCTGTGCAGCTAAGCCCCGAAACCGATACCATTTCCTATGAACTCAATGGAAAATACAATGGTGATGTTTACAAATATTGTGCAGGCTACCGCTATGAAGACAAAACAATTACAGGGTTCAGCTCCACACACTTCAGCGGAACCGGACATTCTGATCTGGGAGATTTTCTTATCATGCCTACCGTTGGAAAACTGCAGTTGAACCCCGGAACAGCTTCTCATCCTGAAAATGGCTACAGAAGCAGCTTCTCCCATCAGAATGAAAAGGCTGAAGCGGGTTATTACAAAGTAAAACTTGATGATTATAATATTCTGGCAGAGTTAACAGCAACAACCAGAACCGGAGTTCACCGCTATACATTTCCAAAATCGGATCAGTCCCACATCATCCTGGATCTAATGGCCGGAATTTATAATTATGACAGTAAAAATGTCTGGACTTATGTTCGGGTAGAAAATGGGAATACAATAACGGGATACCGTCAGACAAACGGATGGGCAAGAACTAGGACTGTTTATTTTGCAATGACATTTTCAAAACCTTTTAAGTCATACGGCCAGAAAAATTATGATGGAACACAGGTGTATAAAGGATTTTGGAGAAAGTTTAACCAAACGGAAAACTTTCCGGAAATCGCCGGTAAAAATCTGAAAATGTACTTTGATTTTGATACCAATGAAAATGAAGCCATCGAAGTAAAGCTTGCTATTTCTCCCGTAAGTCAAATCAATGCCATGGAAAACCTGGAAAAAGAAACAGGAAATTTATCTTTTGATCAGGTAAGAGCAAAAACTCAGGAAGATTGGAACAAAGAATTAAATAAAATTGTCATTCAGGGATCTGAAACTGAAAAGACTAACTTTTACACTGCCATGTACCACACCTTCATTAATCCGACAGTCTATATGGATGTCAATGGAGAGTATAAAGGATTGGATCAGAATATTCATCAGGCAGAAGGTTTTACAAATTATACCACCTTCTCATTATGGGATACTTACCGTGCTCTTCATCCCTTTTTTAATATCATTCAGCCTAAGCGAAATAATGATATGATAAAATCAATGATGGCCCATTACGATCAGTTTTCGATGAAAATGCTTCCCATATGGTCTCATTATGCCAATGACAACTGGTGTATGAGTGGCTATCACAGTGTAAGCGTTGTCGCGGATGCTATTATTAAAGGAAATTATACCGGTAATCCTAGAGAAGCTCTTAAAGCCTGTGTGGAAACTGCCAATAAAAGGAATTACGAGGGTATAGGTCAGTATATTGATTTAGGCTATATCCCCGCTGAAAAGAACGGAACTTCAGTTTCAAATACATTAGAATATGCTTATGATGACTGGGCAATTGCTCAGCTGGCAAAACATTTGGGTGAAACAGATATTTATAACCAATTCATCAAACGTTCTGAAAACTGGAAAAATAATTTCGACACTACCATCGGGTTTATGCGTCCACGTCTTGCAGACGGAAGTTTCAAAAAAGATTTTGACGTATTAAGTACACACGGACAGGGTTTCATTGAAGGAAATTCCTGGAACTACAGCTTCTTTGTTCCCCAAGACCCTGATGAACTGATCAAAATGATGGGAGGCAAGAAAAAATTTGCCTCAAAGCTGGATGAGCTGTTTACGATGCACTTGCCAGATGCATTTTTTGCAGATACTGAAGATATTACCCGGGAAGGAATCATCGGAGGATATGTACATGGCAACGAACCGGCTCATCATGTTGTTTATTTTTATAATTGGGCAGGGCAACCCTGGAAAACCCAGTCACAAGTCCGACGTATTTTAGAAATGCAGTATAAAGCTACTCCTGACGGACTGGGAGGCAATGACGATACGGGACAAATGAGCGCATGGTATATTCTGAGCTCACTTGGCTTTTACCCTGTTGCTCCCGGTTCAGAAGATTATGCAATCGGAAGCCCGGCCGTTGACCATGCTTTTTTACATTTGGAAAACGGAAAAACCTTTGAAATTGAAGCCGTCAACCAAAGCCAAAAGAATGTATATGTTCAGAAGATTCTTTTAAATGGAAAAGAGATTAAAAATTTCACCTTAAAACATGCTGAGATTATGAACGGAGGAAAACTTACATTTTATATGAGTAATAAAGCAAGGAAGTAAGTGTTTCATAAAGCCTTCTATTATTGGTATTTAATAAATACAGACGCTCTGAGATTAAGCGAATTGTCAGATGATTGTAAAAAAGCACACAGGCTCTTACTCTGTAAAAAAAAGGCTGCATTTAGCAGTCTTTTTTTGATTTATAATCTGGTCTATAGCAGGTTTTGGCTAAAGCCAATGGATACTCTAAAATTAAAAAGCGGGCTAAAAGCCCGCTCCTATTAATATACTTGTTACTAAATATCTTTTACAGCATAGCTACAAAAGCAAATTTAAGATTTTACAGTTTTATCTTTTATTTTGTTACTCCTGAACTTCAAAAAGCAAACGCTCTCCAAACTTTTCTTCTGCAATTTTTCCGTGATCATATACCAAATGTCCATTTACAAAAGTATGCGTTACCTTAGAATGGAAATTCATCCCTTCCAATGGGCTCCAGCCACATTTGTACAATAAATTATCTTTGGCAACCGTCCAGTTTTCGTCCAGGTCCACCAGCACCAGGTCTGCTTTATAGCCTTCTTTCACAAAGCCTCTCTTCTCAACTCTGAAAAGGATAGCGGGATTGTGGCACATTTTTTCAACAATCTGTTCAAGAGAAATTTTACCATTTCTGTAGTTCTCCAGCATCACTACTAATGAATGTTGTACCAAAGGGGCTCCTGAAGGGCATTTTGTATATACATTTTGTTTTTCTTCTGCAGTGTGTGGGGCGTGATCGGTAGCAATCACATCAATTCTGCCATCTAATAAAGCTTCCCAAAGGCCATCTTTGTCTTTTTGTGTTTTTACAGCAGGATTCCATTTAATCAAGCCTCCTCTAGTTTCATAATCTTCATTGGTAAAGGTTAAATGATGAACACATACCTCAGCGGTAATTTTCTTTTCTTTCAATGGAATATCATTTCTGAAAAGACTCATTTCCTTAGCTGTTGAAAGATGGAATACATGAAGCCTCGCTCCTGTTTTCTGTGCCAGTTCAACGGCTTTTGAAGAAGACTTATAACAAGCTTCCTCACTTCTTATCAAGTGATGAAATTTTACAGGAATGTCCTCTCCATATTCATCCAAATACTTTTGTGTATTAGCTCTGATGGTAGCTTCATCTTCACAATGAACAGCAATAAGCATTTTTGTATTGCTGAAAATATTTTCCAGGGTTTCAGGATTATCAACCAGCATATTTCCTGTGGATGAGCCTAAGAATAACTTAATTCCCGGAACATTTCGGGGATTGGTTTTTAAGACCTCTTCAAGATTATCATTAGTTCCTCCCATCATGAAACCATAGTTAGCATAAGCTTTCTGAGAGGCAATTTCATATTTATCGGCTAATAATTCCTGTGTAACAGCATTGGGAACGGTATTCGGCTGATCGATAAAACTCGTTACTCCACCGGCAATAGCTGCTCTTGATTCACTTTCTATATCTCCTTTATGAGTCAGCCCCGGATCACGAAAATGAACCTGATCATCAATAACGCCCGGAAGAAGATGTTTTCCTGAACCGTCAATGACCTGATCTGCCTCGTCAGAAATATCAGTGCCTATTTTAGAGATTAGATCATTTTCTATTAAGATATCGCTTTCAAAGACTTTGCCTTCGTTGACGATTTTTACGTTTTTGATAAGGGTTTTCATTTACTCTTTTAGAAATTAGATGTTAGAGATATTTAGAAATCAGATTATAACAAATCCATTCTATTTCATTGTAAGCAAAATTAAGGTTTATGAATGAATTTTTAATATCACTTCTAAAAAATCAATTTCTAATATTTACATTTGCATAAAATTTTTCGAATTGTATAAGAAATTATTTGGGCAGACAGCTGTATATGGGCTTAGCTCCGTATTGGTTCGCATTTTCCCCTTTATCATTGCCCCAATTGTTACAAAAGCATTCGGGCCTGCTGCTTCATCACCATTTGTAGACTGGTATTCCATTGCAGGAGTAATTACAGTATTACTTACTCATGGTATGGAAACTTCCTTCTTCCGGTTTGCACAGGAAGATAATATCGACAAGAAAACATTGATTTCTACCTGTTCGGTGAGTATCATTAGTATGGGGCTCATCTATCTTATTCTAGGATATGTCTTCAGATACCAGCTAGCAGAAGCCTTTGAAACCCCCGATCAGGTCAACTATCTTATTATATTCCTTTTCATCCTCTCATTAGATGCATTTTCTACTATTCCCTCAGCTATATTGAGGCTTCAAGGGAAACCTTTTAAATATATGCTGTCTAAGGTAGCGGGTTCTTCAGTATACTTCCTATTGGTATTATTCTTTATCAGATGGCTTCCTAATCATCCTGAAGGAATACTAGGTCTAAAATACAATCCTGAATTTGGCGTTGGTTATGTTTTTATAGCAAACCTCATTCAAAGTATTATTACCCTTTTAATCGTAGGAAAAGAATTTTTCAGTTTCAGCATATCAAAATTCGATTTCAATTTATGGAAAAGAATTATGAATTATTCATGGCCGGTCATGATTGCAGGGCTTGCGGGTATTGTTAATCAGACTTTGGACAGACAATTTTTAAAATATCTGCTTCCTGAAGAAGAAGCCCGTCATCAAATAGGTGTTTATGGAGCTGTATATAAAATAGCAACCTTCATTACTGTCTTTAGACAGGCTTACCAATTGGGTATTGAACCTTATTTCTTTTCAAGTTTTAAGAATAAAGATTCCCATAAGACCTATGCTGTATTGATGGATGTTTTTGTCATTTGCAGCTGTATTATTTATATGGGGCTCATGGTTAACCTTCAATGGATATCAGAAAAATATTTAAGAAACCCTCTCTATTATGAAGGAATTGAAATTATTCCTTTTGTAATGTTGGGAGCTCTGTTTTTAGGAATTTACCTTAACCTGTCGATATGGTATAAACTATCAGACCAGACACGGGTAGGATTGTATATTTCAGTAATGGGTGCCATTATTACCATTCTTATCAATTTCTTATTCATTCCTCAGTATGGATATTGGGCCAGTGCAATGGCTGCTCTGATAACCTTTATGTCAATGATGATTATTTCCTATATATGGGGGCAAAAACAATACCCAATCCATTATAATACAGGAAAAATATTAATGTATCTTATTTTTACTATTACATTTTCATTAGTTTCTTTTTATTATTTCAGAACCAACTATCTGGTAGGAAACTTATTTTTAATCCTGTTTCTTTGTCTGGTAGCTTTCAAAGAAAAAGCTATTTTATTAAAAATTATAAAAAGATCTTAGAATTTGGTCTCTAATTTGATGCTTAGCAAGCTTATCATATACAATTAAACAGACTGCTAAAGATGATAGTTATTACGTTTTAATAAGCGTTTTAATAGTATCTTTAACAAAAGGAATAAACTTAAACAAACTTACTTATATAATTTATGAAAATTATTGTTCCAATGGCTGGGCGTGGTTCCAGATTACGTCCACATACACTGACTGTTCCAAAACCTCTTATTCCTATTGCAGGAAAACCTATTGTACAGAGATTGGTAGAAGATATTGCTAAGGTAGCAGGAGAAGATATTGAAGAAGTAGCTTTTATCATCGGAGATTTTGGTCCTGAGATCGAAAAGTCTCTTATTCAGATTGCTGAAAAGCTGGGAGCAAAAGGAAGTATATACTACCAGAACGATCCTCTGGGAACAGCGCATGCTATTAAATGTGCTGAACAGTCTATGCAGGGAGATGTCGTGATTGCATTTGCAGATACACTTTTCCGCGCAGATTTCCAGCTGGATAAAAATTCAGACGGTGTGATCTGGGTGAAAAGCGTAGAAGATCCAGCTGCATTTGGCGTTGTAAAGCTAGACAACTATGGATTTATCACTGATTTTGTTGAAAAGCCACAAACTTTTGTTTCAGATCTTGCCATTATTGGTATCTATTACTTCAACAGTGCTGAAAAGCTAATGAATGAGATCAATTATATCATGGATAATGATATTAAAAATGGTGGAGAATATCAGCTGACTACAGCTCTGGAAAACCTTAGAGCAAAAGGTGCCAAGTTTACTTTAGGAAAGGTAAACGACTGGATGGACTGTGGAAATAAGAATGCTACGGTAGAAACCAACAGTAAAATTCTAGCGTATGAAACGGAGGAAATGTCACACCACCCGGCTTCCGCAACTATTGAAAACTCATTGATTATTCCGCCTTGCTTTATTGGAGAGAATGTGAAAATTTCTAATTCTAAAATAGGACCTGGTGTTTCATTAGGAAACAATACTGTAATTGTAAACTCAAATATTGAACACTCTCTTATTCAGGAGAACACTAAAATCAACCATGGGAATCTTTCGAATTCCATGATTGGTAATTCTGCACAGTATTTCGGTGTAGCAAGAGAAATTTCTTTGGGAGATTATTCTGTTTTAGATTTTCTATCCAAATAAATAAGATCAGAAATTATTTACCCTAAAATATAATATCATCAAACCACACAAAACATCTTGTGTGGTTTGGCGTTAATATTGCAACGTATTTTTTAATTGAAAAGATAAATACATGAAAAATTGGATCCCACTCCTTTTATTACTTCTTGCCTTATCATCCTGTAAAACAAGAAATGCCATTAAAGATAATAATGGCAATCCACGGGACAGCATTACCGCTGCAGAAAATAATAAAAATCCAAAAGATGTAAATGAACCGGTGAGAGATAAACTCACTTTCTTTGAGCATGTATTAATCCCGCCAAAATTTGAGCAGATTAAGATTGACAGTAAAGTACGTGTAGAAACCGGAAGTTTTATTCCTACCCTGGATGCAACTGTCTATATTGAAAATGATAAAAAAGTATGGATGAACTTAAGAGCTGTATTCCTGAATGTGGCAAGAGGAATTGCCACTCCTGAAGGCATAAAAGGTCAGGACAAAGTAAACAAGGTCTATATTGATTCTGATTTTGACTATCTCAATAATCTGCTGAACGTTAATTTCATCGACTATAAGTCTCTGGAGAAAATATTGATGGGCAGAACTTTTGTAAAGATCAGTGATTCACAATTTACCCTGACTCAAAATGCACAAGGATATAAAATGACCTCAAAGGTCAATCAAAAAATTGTTACTGACGAAAAAAACAGGGAGTATAAAATCGTCCTGCAATATGACACGAATTATGACTTACTCAGTGTAAACCTTAAAGATGTTTTATCTCCGGATGAGCTTGAAATTTCTTACAGTGACTGGAATGAATATGAAGGAATACGTCTTCCAAAAAATGTTAAAATAATTATAAAAGGCTCAAAATCTAGTCAGATTTTAATGGAAAATACGAAATTTGACTTTTCGAGGATGGAAACAGCTTATTCTGTACCCTCCAGTTATAAGAAAATTGAGATTAAATGATTAAAAAATTTAGCTTTTTAATAGGTATTTTGGTGTTCGGACTGCACCTGGGACAGCAGAATAAAGAACAGCTGCAAAAACAAAATGCCGAACTTAAAAAACAAATTGCACAAATAAATTCAGATTTAGCAAAAACCCGAAGCGAATCTAAGCTTTCTTTAGCCTACCTCACCAATGTTAATCAAAAGTTGGTTTTAAGAGAAAAGGTTTACAATAATACCCAGAAAGAGAAAAGATTTATTGAGGATGATATCTACCTGCGTCAGCTGGAGATCAATCGTCAGAATAAGGAATTGGCAGTTTTAAGAAAAAACTATGCTGAAGTTCTTGTAAATGCTTATAAAAACAAAGGGGTACAAAATAAGGTAACCTTTATTCTTTCTTCCAAGAATTTGGGAGAAGCTATACGTAGAGTACAGTATCTGAAACAATATTCCGATTACCAGGATAAGAAAGCTAATGAGATTACTGATGCAGCCAATCTGATCAAAAAAACAATTGCACAAAGGCAAAACTCCGTAAAAGCAAAAGAAAATCTGTTGATTAACCAGCAGAAAGATCTTGCTACAATTAATGCAGAAAGAGCACAAAAAGAACAACTCGTTACTGAATTCAAAAAGAACGAGTCGAAACTTACGGTTGAACTTAAACAAAAACAAGTTCAGTCTAAAGCTCTGGAAGGACAGATCAGAGCAATTATTGCTGAAGAAATAAGAATAGCAAAAGCAGAGGAAGAAGCAAGAAGAAAAGCTGAAGCTGAAAAAATCCGTTTGGCCAAACTTGCTGCAGAAAGAGAGAAGGCGAGAATTGAAGCCGAAGCTAAAGCCAGAGCTGAAGCCCTGGAAAGAGAAAGAAGATTGGCAGAGGCAGAAGCAAAAAGAGCTGCTGAGCTAGCGGCTAGAAGAGCTGAAGAAGAAAGAAAACGTAATGAAGAGGCAGCGAAAGTAGAAGCCAGTGCAAGAGATGAAGCCAAAAGATTAGCCGCTAAAAAAGCATCGGATGAAGCAGCTGCCAGATCAAGAGAAGCTGCCAATAAGCTAATAGCAGCAAAAGCCGCAGAAGCTGCTCTTACCAAGAAAAAAGAAGAAGATAAAAAAGCCGCAGAAACAAAGGCAATGACAAGTTATGGGGTAACTACTTCTTCGGGAAGCAGTTTTGCCGATAACAGAGGAAGACTGGGCTACCCTGCAGACAGAGCCGGGCAAATCACCCACCGTTTCGGAAGACAACCACACCCTGTTTTCAAAAATATTACCGAAGAAAATAACGGAATAAAAATTTCTGTTCCTTCAGGTACACGCGCTAAATCTGTGTACCCAGGGTCAGTATCTTCAGTATTGGCAAACAATGATGGAACCAAAACTGTTATTGTAAAACACGGAAGCTATTTTACTATTTATTCCAACTTAGGAAATGTAAGCGTTTCCAAAGGGCAGCAGGTTTCTTCAGGCACTCCTGTAGGAACAGTAGCTCAGGATTTCGACGGTTCCTATACCCTTGATTTCCAAGTATGGAACGGAAGTACACCCGTTGATCCATTAGGTTGGATTTCATATTAAAAAAAGCTTAACTTTGTAAAAATTTTAAGAGATGAATACAATAACAATACTAGCCTTATCTTGGCAACATATCCTTATCGTAGCAGTACTTTTGGTATTACTATTTGGAGGAAAGAAAATTCCGGAATTAATGAGAGGAGTAGGTTCAGGAATCAAAGAATTTAAAGATGCGGTAAAAGAAGAAGATAAACCAGGTTCTGAAAATAAAACTTCTTCTACAAACAATAATTCTTCCAGTAACTAATATTCCTTACGATTAATGAATTTCACTGAGACTGCATGGAAAGTCTTCAATCAATGTATTGAAGACTATCACGTGTCTGATAACGTTAACTCTCTAATTAATAACCCGTTCGAAATAGATAGTTTGGAACGGATTTTGTATGCAAAGAACTGGATTGATACCGTTCAATGGCATTTGGAAGATATAATTAGAGATGAAAATATCGATCCGGCTGAAGCCCTTCAATTGAAGAGAACAATAGACGCCTCCAATCAGAAAAGAACTGATCTGGTAGAATATATTGACAGTTGGTTCCTTAGAAAATTTGAAAATGTAACTCCTAAACCTGAAGCAAAAATAAATACCGAAACTCCCGCTTGGGCAGTAGACAGATTATCAATTCTTGCACTAAAGGTTTATCATATGTCACTGGAAGCGAATAGAGAATCTGCTTCTGATGAGCATCGAAAAAATTGCCAGGCCAAACTGGATATATTGCTTACTCAGAAAGAAGATCTATCAACTTCCATAGATCAGTTGCTTGCTGACATTGAAAACGGTAATATTAAGATGAAAGTTTACAAACAAATGAAAATGTATAACGATGAAAGTCTTAATCCAATCCTTTATCAAAAAGGGCAACAGAAATGAAAAAACGATTTTTTTTTGGAGTACTAATTATAATAATAACTTCTTCCTGCGCAACGGAAAAACTTAACCTTTCCCCGCTGTCGAATAATTTTTATAGTGAAACAAAAGGTTCTGATTCGGACAGAGGCTCAAAAAAGAGTTTCAACATCAATATCAAGGAAAATATAAACGCTTCTGAAATTTCAAATATAATTTCAACCTTTCCTAAATTTAAAAGTAATGGGTTGAATGATGAAATAACAAGCTTGAAATACAGCCTTCAGAATTATTTATATGCTATTGATGCCAACAATTCTGCCGGCAAGAGCAGAGCCCTTAAAAGCTTCGAAAAATCATATAAGAAAATACAAAAGCAAAGACAAAATCTTGATAGAGATGATGATGAGGTTCTCAACAGATACCTGGTTCGTTTAAAAACCAATATTTCTGTGATTGAAGATGCTTTACCAGGAAGTTAAAACAATTAACTATTAATGATTAAAACTCAGGCGGAGGCCAATGTTCCTACAGAACACGGCAATTTCCGAATGATAGCTTTCTCTGAAAATGAAAACGACTGGATGCCTCACATGGCTATTATCGCAGAAAACACAGATTTTTCAAAACCTGTTAATGTGCGTTTCCATTCAGAATGTATTACAGGAGAAGTTTTCCATTCAAAAAAATGTGAATGCGGCCAGCAATTAGACGCCGCTATGAAATATACCCATGAAAATGGAGGAATTATTGTCTATCTTCGTCAGGAAGGCAGAAATATTGGAATAATCAATAAACTAAAGGCTTACTCCCTACAGGAAAAAGGTCTTGACACCGTTCAGGCCAACCTTGAATTAGGGCTTCCTGCTGATGACAGAAATTTCGGAGTAGCTATTGAAATCCTTAATTTATTGGGCGTAAAAGACATCAACCTGCTTACCAATAACCCTGAAAAGGTAAAATATGTAGTAGACAGTAATATTCACCTTAATTCGCGGATTCCTTTACAAATTCCGGCTAACGAAATAAGTAAAGGTTATCTACAGACTAAAAAAGATTTCTTTGGACATCTTCTGGATGACAATGATAATTAATACATAAACAGGCTTCAGATTCTTATCTGAAGCTTTTTTATTTTCTAATACATACCTTGGTTTCATCACATGAGGCTCTGTACCTTTTTTGAAGTGCTTTCTGCCAACAAAAAAGAAATAGTTATAGAATGGCTTCATCCTATTACAGTTGATTCTCCTTTTATATAAATCAAAAGCCCCGGAATTTCTCCCGGAGCTTTCTTTAATTATAAAAAACTGAAAAGATATTTCTTAATTTACTCTTGTAGATGAAACATTAGAATCATTAAGATTGTAATATTTTACCACAGCGTTATAATCGCTATAATCTACAGGCGGAGTAGCATTCGCTGATTTCAGATTATTTCCTGAAACAGCAGGAACTAATACAATTCTGAATCTTTGATTATTTAACCAGTCATTTTTCTCACCGGAAGTTGTACCATTAGTTAAGTCAAAATTTTCATTTTCTACTCTTACTTGTACATTCTGAGTGTCGAAAACAAAATTATATTCAAATACCCTGTTGGTAGGCATACCCGTTACATTATCTAAAACTACAGTCTTAGGAATCTGCTGCCATGCACCTCCGGCATCTCTATACACCAACACGACATCCGTATTCTGAATAGCAATACCTTGTTTGAATGCAAAATTATTACTGCTGTTAAATGTACCTGTAACATCTTTTATCTGGGCATTGGCAGTATTTTGTACGACAACATCATCTTTGTTATCACAGCTGTAAGACAAAAACCCAATTCCGGCTAGTAATATAAATGGAAGAATTTTTTTCATTTCTATTTAAAGTTTAGTTATTATTTATATTGCGTATTCAAATCATATACCAAAAATTAAAAAAACATTGTTTTCGTCGTTTTTTTAATTGTATTTTTGTTCTTATTCAAAAAGTCATGAAGAAAATAGTATATACTTCACTCTTTATTGTTGCACTGATAAGCCCAAAGATTAAAGCTCAGTATCAGCCTAAAAACGCATCTCCGGAAGATTTGAAAAAGGCACAGCAATGGGTGGAAAAAACGTATAAAAATCTTTCTCAGGATGAAAAGCTGGGACAACTCTTTATTGTTGCATTATATACGAATAAAGGAGAAGACTATATCAATCAGGTAAGAAATATTGTTACAAGCGATAAAATAGGGGGTTTGATTTTAATGCAGGACGATGCAGCCAGAGAAATCAGCCTTGTCAATGAATTTCAGCAAAAGTCCAAAGTTCCGTTAATGATCGGAATGGATGCTGAATGGGGGCTGTTCCAAAGAATTGCAACCGCCCACAAATTTCCTTGGGCTATGACATTAGGAGCAATACAGGATAAAAATTTAATTTACCAGATGTCTGCAAAAATTGCAGAAGATTGCCACAGGATGGGGATTAACTGGGATTTTGCTCCGGTAGTGGATGTCAATACAAATCCGGACAATCCTATCATTGGTAACAGAAGCTTTGGATCAGAAGTCAATAATGTGATTGGATCTGCTTTATCCTATTCTAATGGTCTTCAGGATAACAATATATTAGCAGCAATCAAACATTTCCCGGGACATGGGGATACCAATACGGATTCACACCTTGATCTTCCCGTTGTTTCTCATAACCTCAGCAGGCTTAATACTATAGAATTAGCACCATTCAAAGCATTAATGAATAAAGGAATCGGCGGTGTGATGGTTGCTCATTTGTATGTTCCGAGTTTAGAATCAGGAAAAGGAATTCCTGCTTCTGTCTCTAAAAATATCATTACAGGTTTATTGAAAGACCAATTAGGCTACAAAGGATTAATCATCACTGATGCTCTCAATATGGGTGCCGTAGCCAATAAATATAAACCGGGAGAACTGGATGCCATGGCCTTCAGCGCAGGAAATGACATTATGCTCTTTTCACAGGGTGTTTCAGAAGGGAAAAAACTGATTCAAAAAGCTATAGATAAAGGGGAAGTTCCTCAATCCAGAGTGGAAGAAAGTGTAAAAAAGATTTTACTTACAAAATATTTCCTGGGACTGACTCAGTACACTCCCAAAAGTCCTGATAACATCAATGCTGACCTGAATAATGATTCTCACAAAACACTAGTTCAGAATTTATATTCCAATGCATTAACTTTATTAAAAGATGATCAAAAACTTCTTCCTGTCACCGGAAAACAAATTTATTATATTCCGCTGGAAGAAGCTCCTTACCAAACTTTTGCCAATAGGATAGGATCGAATCTTATTATAAAAAAGGCAAGCGAAATCAATACAATTCCGGCAGGTTCTACTGTAGTTGTAGGTTTCCATAAGGACAATTCTACGGCTTATAAGCCTTACAAAATATCGGCAGAATCAAAAAAAGTTCTTGCTGACCTCACAAAAAATCAACGTGTAATCCTCAATGTATTTGGAAGTGCTTATGCTTTAAAAGACATTGATATTTCAAAGGTATCTACGGTTCTTGTTTCTTATGAAAACAATGATGATTCTATGAATGCAGCAGCCGATGCTTTGAACGGAAAAACAAAAATATGGGGAAGACTTCCTGTACTGGTCAATGACCAATTAAAACCGGGAATGGGTATAGATCTTAACCCTACTTTATCTTTAACAACATCAAAACAACAATAATCCAATGAAAATAGGCATACTTTGCTATCCAACATATGGTGGAAGCGGAATTGTAGCAACAGAGCTGGGAATGTCACTTGCCAATAAAGGCTATGAAGTACATTTTATCAGTTCTGCACTTCCTGCAAGATTAGATATTACCAATCCCAATATTTTCTTTCATAGGGTAAATGTTCAAACCTATCCCCTTTTCCAATATCAGCCTTATGATATTGCGCTAAGTTCTATGATCTACCGGGTTGTCAATCTTTATAAGCTCGACTTGCTTCACGCTCATTATGCTATTCCTTATGCCTATGCAGCTTTTACCGCTAAGCAAATGCTTCGTGAGGATAATAATGATATTCCATTGGTAACAACCCTTCACGGAACAGATATAACCCTTGTGGGCCAGCATCCGAGTTATAAACATGCTGTAGAGTTTTCGATCAATCAATCCGACGCTATTACCTCGGTTTCCGAAAGTCTGAAAAAGGACACTCTTCAGTTTTTTAATATTAAAAAACAGATACAGGTTATTACCAATTTTATTGATAATTCTGAATTTGATGACTGTTCAGAATGTCAAAGAACACAGTTTGCGAATCCGGATGAAAAAATACTGATCCATGTTTCAAACCTACGTCCGGTAAAACGTGTAGAAGAGGTACTTCAGATCTTTAAAAACGTAAATAAAAAGGTAAAATCAAAACTGATCATCATTGGGGAAGGTCCTGATATGGAAAAAGTAAACCAGTTCCTGGAAGAAAATCCTGATCTTATCTCCAAAATACGCCTTTTAGGTAAAGTAAATGACCTTTATAAAATATTACAGCTTTCAGATGTATTTTTACTTCCTTCGGAGCAGGAAAGCTTTGGTTTGGCAGCTCTTGAAGCCATGGCTGCCTACACTCCTGTAATCAGCTCCAATGCAGGTGGAATTCCTGAAGTAAATATTCAGGGTGAAACCGGTTATTTAGCAGAAATCGGAAATGTGGAGGCTATGAGCAACTATACGATCAAATTATTGAGTAATGATCAGCTTTTAACACAAATGAAGGAAAATGCGAAAGAACAGGCTATAAAATTCGATTTAAAAAACATTCTTCCTATATATGAAGAAATGTATAGAACAACTATAGAAAATTTTAAGAAAGAGCTGACGAAAGTATAATATTTCTATTATATTTATCGTCACTTATGACGGAAAAACTACTTCAATATCTTTGGAACTATAAGGTTTTCAATAATTTTGACTTCAAGGATATTGAAGGGAATTCCGTTGAAATCATCAATTTTGGAAAGTGGAATAAAGATGCAGGTCCCGATTTTCTGGATGCCAAAATCAAGACTAATGGCTTGGTTATAGCCGGGAATATAGAACTTCACGTCCGCTCATCTGACTGGATTTTCCATAACCACTCTCCAGATCCCAATTACCAGAATATCATACTTCATGTTGTTTTCCAGCATGACCTGGAAATCAGTGAACATACTGACAAAAACGTCCCTACCTTAGAGCTGAGCAGCTATATTGATGAAAATATAATAGGTAAGTATGAAAAATTCATTGATGGCAACCAGTTCATAGCCTGTGAAAAAATTTTTGACCGCAACAAGATCCCTGTTCATTTTCATGAAGGAAATATTCTGAAAAAACTGGACGAAAAGTCCCTTGAGCTTGAGCATAGCTTATCGCATTATAAAAATAATTTCGAAGCCGTTTTATTCCACAGCCTTGCCTATTCTTTTGGATTAAAAGTGAATGCTTATATTTTCAGACAAATTGCAGAAAGTATTGATTTCAGTATCATTAATAAAATCCGGCAGAATCATTTGCAGCTTGAAGCTTTATTCTTCGGAGTTTCCGGATGGCTTGATGTTCCTTTGGACGGACAGATGAAAATATGGAAAAGAGAATTTGATTTTCTTAAAGCCAAATTTATGCTATCCGATGTAAAACTACATCCCAAGTTTTTAAGATTAAGACCTCCTAACTTTCCAACAATCCGACTTTCTCAATTGGCTGATCTTTACAACAGACACCAGAATTTATTTTCAAAAATAATCAGTATTAAAAATCCTGATCAGCTTTATGAGATTTTTCAGCCTGTAAAAGCTTCGGAATATTGGGACTGTCATTTCAATTTCGGAACCATTTCAAAACCTACTCCAAAAATGTTGAGTAAGGATTTTATTGATCTCCTTATTTTAAATACTGTACTTCCGGTAAAATATGCCTACCACAGGTATCATAATGAAGAAATAGCCGATGAAATTCTGGGATTCTACAGTCATATTACGGCAGAGAAAAATTCCGTGATAACGGGATGGAAAAATCTGGGTCTCCATATAAAAAATGCTTTGGAAAGCCAGAGCCTGATTTATCACTACAAACATCTCTGCGAAGAAAAAAATTGCTTAAATTGCAGTATTGGATTTAAACTACTAAAAGAATCTTAAAATGCTGAGTAATATTCGTCATAAAATGGAGAGAGAATGGTTTGGTGTTCTTACAAGAACGGGCGCTAAACTGGGAATACCTGTATCTAAATTAAGAGTTTTCTTCATCTACTCTACTTTTGCTACCGCCGGATTTTTCTTTCTTATTTATTTGGGATTGGCATTTACTTTGTGGATTAAAGATATTTTTATTACAAGAAGACCAAGCGTTTTTGATTTATAATTATGGAATTTTTACCGATTATTAATGCTGAGGATGATAGAGTTCAGGAAATCTATAATTCTTATATCAGCACGTTTCCTATAGACGAACAAAGAGATAGAGAACAGTTTCTGGATCTATTTTCAAACCCACAGACAAAAATAATGTCTGTTGTTCACGAATCTGAAGCCATTGGCTATCTCATTTTATGGAAAATGAGCTCTTTTGTTTTCGTAGAACATTTTGAAGTTTTTGAAACATTCAGAAGTAAAAAACTGGGTTCTCATATCATAGGACATCTATTGGAGACTTACCCTAAAATCATTCTGGAAATCGAACCTGCGGAATTGAGTGAGGATGCTCAGCGCCGTTATTCTTTCTATCAACGAAACCGTTTCAGTCTGATTGATACCAACCACATACAGCCCAGCTATGGTGAAGGGAAACAGTCTTTACATCTATGGCTGCTTGCCAACTATGCTCCGGAGAATGTAGACGAGTTGAAAAATGAAATTTGTGATATTGTATATCCTTAACATATAAAACGCCGGAATATTTCCGGCGTTTATTTTTATATTGATTATAGACTGCTAAAGGATTTCCGCAACTGATGTTTCTAATTCACCTGATATTCCAGTTTTATTGTAATACTGGCTTCTTTATCTTTGGAAGAAGTATTGAAAGTTCCTCCGTATGAATAATCTTCATTGGAATTGGGAGCTGTGATCTGAATAACTCCCATTGTTGCTTTCTTAAGGTTCCCAAGGCTGCTGCCGGAGTTCTCGGCAATTTTTTCGGCCCGTTCTTTGGCATCTTTTGTTGCACTGGCAATCATTTCCTGCTTTACAGTAGCTAACTTGGTATAAAAATAAGAAGGTGAAGAAGAGGTAAATTCAATTCCACGATTGATAATTTCGGTAATATTTCTGGAAAGGTTTTCAATCTTTGCTACTTCCTTGCTTTCAATAGAAACCTTTTGAGTCAGGTTATAACCCGAAAACTCGCCTTGTACAGAATTGCCATTGGAGTCATTATAACTTCTAAACTGTTTTTGAATATCTACCGATGAAAATACAATTTCAGCCTGTTTAATTCCTTTTGAAAGAAGATAATCATTGATCACCTTTCTATCCAGAGCCAATTCATCATACGCTGATTTAAGATCCATATTGTTTTTGGAAAAACTTCCGGACCAGGTAATAAGATCGGAAACAAACTGTTTTGTTCCCAACCCTGTAACCGAGATTGTATTTTCAGATTTATTTCTATTTTTGATGGCATTTCCTAAAAAGCCAAGCCCTATTACAAAACCTAAAGCCCCTATTGCTACTGCAATATTATTTTTATTCATAAGATTTGTGGATTTGATTTATTTTATATCAGTAATGCATCAATTTCCATTCCAATATTTTAAGATTTTGTTAACACTATTTACCACTCTTCTTTAGCCTCTCAACATACAAAGGAATAGTTTCTTCCAGCCTCAGCAGAACTCCCGATAGATTTTTCGCTTTTACATAGGTACGCACCTGAGGTTTGGTAACGAATGAGAATTCTATAAATTCAGAGATTTTATCTTCCGGAATTCCGGCTTTTGTAAAATAATCATCTTCCACTCTATCTCTAATCCAGGCAATGTGCTCTTGTAAATCATCATATCTGTACAGTCTTTTTTGCTTTCGTGCTTTGCCACTTATCAGATCATAAGCTCCCTGAACATTCAGGTTTCCTAAAAGTATAGGCAGCAGAACCTGCTTCACTTCTGCCGGCTTTTCCCTCATTTTTCCAACAGGCTGTGGTAAACCTACTGCATCCCGAACTATTTCCCCTTTGTCCACTTTAGCAACAATTCTGGAATCCTGCTCAAGATCACCCGTCAGTCTTTTTACAATCTTTACTTCTTCTATTTCTTTGGGAATCTGAAAAAGCTGTATTAGCAACTGAAAATTGACTCCATCCGTGAAAATTCTTTTAGACTGTCTTCTGAAACCTTCCTTTACAAATCTGAGTTCATCATTCGAAGATGCTTCAATAGAAAACATTCCCAATGAATTGGAATATACTTTTTTATCGGTAGACATATTGATAATCGTTACTCCGCTTACATCTTCATTACTGTCATCAATAATTTTTCCTGTTATCATTTGTTGGGAAAACAGAGCATTACACAGGAAAAGAAACAAAAGAAAAACTCTTTTCCTCCAAAAAACATTTATAGTCTCAACAGTATTAGCCAATCTTTATTTTAGTTTTATCAGGTTTATTTTTCCCAGCCGTTCAGTTTATGCAGCTTTCGGTATTCTCCAAAGGCCACTTTTAATTCATATTCTACCACATCGTTTTTAAAGTCCTTCCTGTAGTTTTTTGCCAGCATCCTGGTTTTATTGGCATAGAGAAGGAATCTGTTAATCTGCTCTTCATCCATACCGTATTTTTTCAGAAAGTCAAGGCTGATTTCATTTTTTACTCTGATAAGAAAGCTTTGGGTTTCATTATAATCTGCTTTAGTAATTTTCGGTTTTGAAGCCTTCTTAATGATCCCTGAAATAGCTTTAAAAACGCCCATCACATTTACCTGACCGGCATTAAAATCATGTCCGGTAAATGTTTTGGATACCGTATTATCCGGCATAGGCTCATTGAGAGGGCTTTTCATATACATTGTTATATCAGATTTTAAGGCCTTTAATTTTCCGGATTCACTTAAATACTTAGAGTCTTTTACCAGATTTCCTGTGGGCTTATAAGCTATTTCTATTTCAGGAATCTGTATTTCCATTCTTCTCAGAAGTATATGTAACGGTGAAGCTAAATCTTCTTTTGTAATCTTCTTTTCAAAGCGGTAATATCCTTCTTTTACAAATCTGACTTCATCATTTTCTGCTGCCTCAATGGCAAACTCTCCAGATATACTGCTAAGGGAGCTTTTTTGAGCAGAAATATTGATTATTAAAACAGGGTTTACATTTCCGGTACTGCCATCTGTAATCTGTCCCTTTATATTCTCTTGTGAGAATAATTTTCCGGCCACAAATAAAAATATCCAGCACAGTTTAACGAAAGTCTTCATATAGGTTATTTTTGAGTCTGCGGTGCCCGGTATGATGATATTCTGGTGAGTACAAAACGCTGAAACCTGTTCAGATCAGCATCACTGCAGAAGCCATATTTTAAAATTTTCTTTCTTTCAAAACCACCTGCAAGAACATAAGAAATAAAATGATCAATTTGAGGTTTATCTATTTTTAAGCTTGCAAAATAATTTTCCCCCAGGCTCGCACTGAGATACTTCATTAAATCGATATCATCCCATTGATCTTTTACTTTTCCTATTGAAAAACCTTCGCCTTTTGGCTGTACAAACTCTCCTGCCCTTGCCGCCAATATTCTGGGGTCAGATTTTTGGGCAATATACCGGTCTATTTCTTTAGAGAGTTTTTCAACCTTTTTAGGTTTGTTATATATTTTGGAATCTATTTTTAAATTTCCGGTAAGACCTTGTTTCACTTCCACTTCAGGAATCTGTATGGTAACTCTCACCAGACTGATATTCAATGGAGATTGTATATTTTCCTGAGATATAATCCTGGTTAGGCGCTCATAACCTGGCTTTATAAAGCGTAATTCGTCTCCTGTCTTTCCGGAAATCATAAAATGCCCGTCACTATTGGAGAGCACCATTTCGTCCGTTCTGATATTGATCACATTCACGTCCTGTATCTCGGAACTTCCCTCAGAAGTTATTTTGCCGAAAATGTAACTTTGGGCACTGATGGTAATGGAAGAAATGAGAAATAAAAAAAAGAATAGTTTGAGTTTCACAGGCTGTTTTATATAAAGCAAAGCTAAAATTATTTTTAAATTATTCCACAAGTTTAACCACAGTTAACGCCTTTTAGTATTTCTTTTCGGTTTTTGCTCTTGAAACTGTTAAATAGCTGAAGTGAATTGTTAAAATTTCTTTTAAATTTTAGCTAACTTGCAGTTTCAATTCTACTTTTTATAATGCAAAATTCTTATACAGTCATCAATGCTTCAGCAGGATCAGGGAAAACATATGCTCTGGTTCAGAGACTGCTGATGATCTGTCTCCGCTATCCTAATCAACATCAATCGATCAGGAATATCCTCGCTCTGACATTTACCAATAAGGCAGCGAATGAGATGAAGGAAAGGATTTTGACATGGCTGGGAAATTTTTCCGCCAGTAGCTATACTGAAAATGCAGATCTTACAAATATTCAAAAAGCTTTTGCAGAACAGGGCTTAAAAATTACAATTGATGAGCTCCATCTGCGTTCAAAAAAGCTTTTGGATTATATTCTTCATAATTATTCTACACTGAATATCGGGACTATTGACCGTTTTAATTCAAGATTGGTAAGAAGCTTTTCTTATGAATTGGGACTGGCTAAAAATTTCAATCTTGAAATTGAAGCTGAGCCCTACCTGATCGAGGCAGTAGATAAAATGCTCGATCAGATTGGTGAAAATGAAACGATTTCCAATTCTTTCATGGATTATGTAGATTACAGTCTTGAAAACAATGAAAGGATTAATCTTAACAAAAATCTGTATGACTCCGCGAAAGAATTTGTGAAAGATATTCATTATGAACATCTGAAAAACAACAAAAGTTTTGATGATGCGAATTATGACACTATAAAAAACACACTGCGTAAAGAAATTGTTCTTCATAAAAAACAGGCTGCAGAGCTTGCGGCAACATCTGTTGAGCTCTTTAAGTCCAGAAATATTGAAGTTGAAGATTTTGCCCAGGGGAAAAATGGAATTGGAGGCTTTTTTCTTAAAGTTATCGACTTTTATCAGCAGAAAAGAGCTGGATTTCCTTTTCCCACTACTCAGGAAGAATCTGTAGTCAACAATTACAGAAAGGGAGCTTCTTCAAAATCAAAACATAAGGAAGCTGATATTGTAGAGATCCTGGATCAGCTTCTTGATAACAGGATGCAGCTTATTCTTCTGTATATTGAAACGCAAAAGAAAGAAAAAGTACTTTCGGCACTTCTTCCTTTAAAAGTTAATAAAGATATTCAGGATGAGCTCAAAAAGATTGAGGAAGAAAATGATCTGGTGCTGCTCTCAAAATTCAATATTCTGATCAATGAAAATCTTAAAGATGAACCTTCTGCATTTATTTATGAAAAAGTAGGTTCACAATTTCAGCATTACTTTTTTGATGAATTTCAGGATACTTCAGAGCTGCAGTGGCAGAACTTTGTTCCGTTAAGAGACCATAGTGTATCTTCTGAAAACACTTCTTTTACATTAGTTGGAGACCCTAAACAGAGTATTTACAGATTCCGTGGAGGAGAAAGTAAGCTGATGCTCGATATTATCAATAAGAAAGAATTCTCTCCTAAAGAGGCTGATCTTCTGGTTTTAAAAGATAACTGGAGGAGTGCCAGAAATATTGTACAATTTAACAATGAGCTCTACCGTTTCCATTCCGGAGAACTGGAGGAGGAACATCAAAATATCTTTGGAACAGATGCCGAACAAACTCCAAAATCCCAAATGGATGGAAGGGTAAAGGTAAACCTCATTGAAAACCTCACAAACGAAGAATTTTATGATGATACTTCTGAAAAAATGCGAAAAGATATTCAGGAATGTCTGGATAATGGATTTAAATTTTCTGATATCACCATTCTCTGCCGTGGAAATTTTGATATTTTCAGCTATTCTCAAAAGCTGGGAAACTTAAAAGTAAATTACCGGGGTGAAGAGACCAATATAAAAACAATCTCCGATAAAGGGCTTACATTGGAACTTTCCAACACCCTAAAAGCTGTTATTGAATTTCTGAGATGGGAGATAAATCCTAAGAATAAACACTGTCTGATCATGATGATGTATTACCTGAATACGTTGGGTAAAATTCATATGGCTGATTTCACACTGGAAATGAAAGAAATTCTGGATATTGAAAACCATGAAGAGATCCTCGAGATTATTAAGCAAAAATATTCATTACAGCTTAAGCAGGATAACTTTCCAAGGTTTAATCTCTACAACTTTGTAGAATATTATATCAATGAATTTTCCGTTGAGAATAAAGAAACCGATTTCCTGCTCAACTTCATGGAAATGCTTTTTAATTTTACCCAAACTGCTGGTGTAAGTACAAAAGAGTTTTTAAAATACTGGGATGAGGAAGCCTCTTCTTACACTATTCAGGCTTCAGAGAATATTGATGCCATTCAGATCATGACCATCCATAAGTCTAAAGGGCTGGAATTCCCTATTGTTTTTATTCCCATGATGAACAAAAACAGGGATAATGAGTTTACAAATTGGTTTGATACTCATGATAATGAATCTTTAAAAGCAGTCAATATCAACCAGTTCAGTAAAAATCTGGAAGCTTATGACAGTGAGATTCAGTTATTCAACAAGAAAAATTCCTATAAAAACCTGATTGACAGATTATGCCTTCAGTATGTTGCCACTACAAGACCTGTTGAACAGTTATTTTTCTACCTTCAAAAGCCTAATAAAACATCCAACAATCTTGAGCTTTTAGAGTTTATTAAAACAAAGAATACGAATGAAGCTGATGAATTTGATCTGTATGAAGTAAAGCCTGAAATGCTAAAAAAGTATTCTAAAGAAAAAAGCTCGCCTTTCAAAACCCAAAATATTCAGGATCTGAAAAATGTCAATGAAAAGACTACTTCCATAAAGATTGCCACTCCATCAAAAAATTATCAGGTAAGAAATGAAAAAGTAAGAATAGGGCTTTTCGTTCACGAACTTCTCTCAAAAATAAATACGGAAAAAGATATTTCAAAAGTACTGGAAGGATATACATTGGAAGGTCAGATTACATTAGAGGAGAAAAATGAAATCCAGGATACTTTACAGGAAATTGTGAGGACCTACGCCGAGTTCTTTGATGAGAAATGGGAAGTAATTAATGAAAAAGACATCATGATTTCAGAACATGGAGAAAGTTTTATTTTAAGGCCGGACCGTATTTTAAAAAGCAATGAAGGGTATATCATTGTAGATTTCAAAACCGGAGAGCAGAAAAGCAAAGATGAAGCTCAGGTGGAAGGTTATAAAAACATTCTCGAAAGACTGGGTAAAAAGGTTCTCAAAACCCAAATCATCTATTTATAACCCTCTATAATGCTTTTATTCGCGATAATAGAATAGAATTGTCTCAAAAAAAGTCACAAATACAAAAGGTTTGATTATTTTTATTCATTAAAAATTAGTCCGTTGTGTATTTGAATTGATAAAAGACAATAACTAACCATGAAAATATATTTAATCTCAGCCCTTATAAGTATTGTTATGATGATACTCTCTGCTGTAACCATTTACAATATTGCAGATTATATAGATCCACCGGTAACAGATGACGGACATCCCTATATGCCCACAGAAAATATCGCAAAATCCTTCATTGGCAGTTTGATATTAACAGCCATAGCATTTATTGCAGTGGTAAAAATACAAAGGGAAAGACAGAAAAGATAAAGTTCAACAGGTTATATTTTAAATAATTAAATTACAAAACGCTATCATAAAGAACCGGAAGTCTATATTTAGTGTTCGGGTGATCATTTTGACCTAATTTATTCTTTTAACTTTTGTCTGTTATTTCTTTTCACATATATACCAGCAACAATCTGCAGGCTATACAATACTGAATACAATTATAAGCCAAACCATCCAGAACAATTTATTGTATAAAAAAACCGCTATTCTTTTGAAAAGCAGTTTTATATTTTTTGAAAAGATTTGATTCTTAAACAGCCGGATTAGGAGTAAACACTCTCTGTGCTAATTCCTGGTCGAAAAGATATAATGCAGATGGGTTATCACAAACCATCTTAATCTTTGTTACGTATTGCGAAGCACTTGCTTCCTCTTCTACCTGTTCGTTGATAAACCATTGCAGGAAAGACGTTGTTGCAAAATCACCTTCTTCGTTAGCATTCTTTACAATATTGAAAATACTTTTAGTTACAATTTTCTCATGTGCCAATGCTTTCTCGAAAATATCTGTTGCATTATCAAACTCATGTGGAGGTTTTGCAATTTCCCCGATAATGATTTCTCCCCCTACATCATTTAAATAATCAAACATTTTATCCGCGTGCATTAATTCTTCTTTGCTTTGCACTCTGAAATAGTTGGCAATTCCATCTAAATCTTTTCCTGAAAACCAGGCAGACATTGAAAGATAGTATTGAGCAGCATATTGTTCGTGGGCAATTTGTTCGTTAATTAATTTTGCAATTTTTTCGCTAACCATAAGTATTAAATTTATAGCCAAAAATAGGGAATAAATGCCCGAAATCAAAAGTTTTACAGAAAATTAATACAAAAAGGATGGAAAAATTTCCATCCTTTACACATTAAAAAACTACAATTACAAACTATTATTTCACTTCAGGAGTAGCTGTATTCATCGGCTTCTTCATCATTTTCCTATCTTTCATAGCTACTCTTTTCTGCTCCATCTTAGCTTTTCTGTCAGCCTGCCATTTATCATATTGCTGAGGAGTAAGAATCTGTTTCATATCGGCATCCATCCGTGCTCTTTTAGCCTTTCTCTCATCCATCTTGGCTTGTCTGTTATCCTTATTCTTTTCAAAGTCGGCTTTCATTTCAGCCTTTCTTTTTTCATGGAGATCTTTTATTTGAGCTATCTGCGACTGATTAAGGTTAAGGTCTTTCTGCATTTGTGATAGATGCTCCTGTTCTTTTTGTTGTCTTTTCTGCTGCATTTCAGCTTTTCTTGCTTCTTTGTCCTGAGGATTGGTTTGTTGTGCCATTGCGAAACTTCCCATTCCGATAAATGCTATTGCTAAAACTAATTTTTTCATCTTTAAAAATTTTAATTAATTGTTGTTATACATCTTTTGGATTAACAATTAAAACACAAGTTAAATTAACACATTCATAAATAATGTTAATTTTTAATAAAAATAAATCAATAGAACAACAAAAAAAGGACAGATTATAAAAACCTGCCCTTCACACCACTTAAATATAATATATGAAAATTATTAATTCTTTACTAAGCTGCCTCTAAAGCCTCCGCTATTACTGCGGTTTTGCTGACGGGGTGCAGAACTTTCAGACTTTTGTCTAAAGCCTCCGCTATTTCCTCTGAAGCCGCCATTATTTTCTTTTCGGCCTTCGCCGCTATTTCCCCTAAATCCTCCTCCATTATTATTTCTAAAACCGCCGTTATTGTCGGAACTACCTCTAAAACCACCATTATTTTCTTTTCGAACTTCGCCGCTGTTACCTCTGAATCCTCCTCCGTTGTTACTCCTGAAACCTCCGGAATTATCATTATCCCTGAAACCTCCGGAATTGCTGCCATCTCTTACAGGACCTCTGAATCCGTTGTCGGGTCTGCTGTCTCTTCTGATGATATCAAAAGTAGGATTATCCATTCTGCGGAATCTTGATCTGTCCATTCTGTAAATATTGATATTTACATTCCTGTATCTTGGCATTACAGTATATCTTGGTGCATAGTACGTTCTTCTGTAATTCTGAAAATAAATAACTGGGCTTGAGCCACGATAGTAGTTATTTTGGAAAACTACAAAGACTCTCGGACCTAAAATTCTTTCCAGTGCATAAAACCTGTCATAATACCACCTGTCCGGATTATATCTGTAAAAATTATCCCAAGTTGTAAAACTTGAATACAGATTATTCAATCTCATAATCTGGTCAACCTGCCAGCGATTTAATCTGTTCTGTACGAAAAAGCCATTCCAGTCAATATTAATAATACTATTTCTGTAATCGTTATAATAACTTTGATAATAATCACCAGGATAATAATCCTGAGGATAATTGTAATAATAGTCATCCGGAAAATAATTCCTATCATCTTCGTTGCTATAATAGCCGTCTCCATTCTGATAATAACCATCATCTCCCCAACCATTATTCGGATATTGCTGAGCTGCCGTCAAGACTCCAAAGCCCAAAGCTAATCCCAAAAATATTTTTTTCATCTCTACAGTCGTTATTTGGTTAGTATATAGCAGAATATCTTAATTCTACCTTTTTGATTCAAATAAAAAAAAGAAGTTAAATCATAAGATTAAACTTCTTTTAATGTTTTCATAACAAACTGATAATCAGGTGTTAAATTTATCCTCTTCCACTATCTTTTATCCATCTGGATATTTTTTCATTGAAAGCTTGTTTTCCTTTTAGATCTTCCAGCTTTATATGCATTCTATACCGCCAGTAATGAGGAAAAACAGCAGGATTATTGATTCTTTCGTTATCCATATTTTTATTGGATAGTTCTGCATCTGTAGCAAAAAATTCCTGGATAGGGAAAATAGCCAGCATAGCATCATTGTATAAATGCTGCTTCATAATGATCTCAGCAAGATCCGGATTCAGATCTTCCGAAGCTTTTCCGTATTGAATCAATTGTTGGTTAAAATACTTCTGTGTCAAAACAGAATCTTCTTTCCACCATTGCCTTAATGTAGAACTGTCGTGGGAAGAGGCCGTAACCACATTCATATAACCGGCATTCTTAGGATTATAGAATGGAATATTTTCTGAAGGCATACGCTGTACTTTCAGGGCAATAATACCAAGTTCATCCATTACCACCGGTACACATGCCGGAACCATCCCAAGGTCTTCTCCGCAAATCAGCATTTTGGTGGCATTTAGGATTACAGGAAGTTTTTCCATTGCTTTCTCGTACCATAAATGGTCTTGTCTTCTAAAGAAATAGTCATGGTATAAATCATAAATACCTTTCCTTTCAGATTCCGGCAAGTATTTGTATGATTCCGTATGATATACATTGAATCTCGGATGATAAACCAGCTCACCATTTCTTTCCTCCGTTAAAAATAAAACATTGGCACAAAGTGAAATCAGCTGTTCTTCAAGTGCACCTCCCGGATCTTTTTTAAAGAAATCTACCAGCTTTCTCTGCGTATTAAATTCTTCCTTAAAAGAATAGGTTCCGTCGTGATTGCGATCAATAAATTCAAGTACTTTTCCACTGTGCTCCCCAAAGTGATCCCATAAGATCTGATTATTAATAAATGGTTTACAGTATCTGTCAAAATCAAACGGAATCTGCCAGGCTTTAAATTCATCAGCAACAATAGGCACAGCCGGATAAAAATATCCTAAAATACCCTGTACAGCAGAAACCGGCATTCTCCAGATTCTGAAAAAGCCCAGAATATGATCAATTCTCATTGCATCAAAATACTGCTCCAATGCTTTGAACCTATTTTTCCACCACCTATAGTCATCTTCTTTCATTGCTTCCCAATTATAAGTTGGAAACTCCCAATTTTGGCCAAGCTCTGTAAACTGATCCGGTGGTGCACCAGCCTGAAAATCCATACCGAATAATTCCGGTTCTGCCCAGGCTTCTACGGAATATCTGTAAATCCCTATAGGAAGGTCTCCTTTTAGAGAAATACCAAGGTTATGAGCATAATCAACGGCATCTTTCAACTGTTTATGAAGCTGATACTGCACCCATGCATGAAGCATAGAATTATCATAGTCTTTACTTTTTGGAGTAAAAAACTGCAAGATTTTTCCAGCGATATATTTTTTGTGAGTTTTCCACTCATTAAAGTTAGGAGTCTTATATTTATCTCTCAGCACACAAAATGCAGCATAGGGAACCAGCCAGGATTCATTTTCTTTTATAAACTTTTTGAAACTGCGGTCTTTATAAATATTTTCTTTTTCTGTACTGAAAACCGCTTTCAGATATCTCCATTTAGCCACGATCATTTTTTCATAATCAATAAGCTCAAGAGCATTAAGAGTCTGTTTTTCAGAAATATAATTCTCAACTAATTTTTCCGGTAATGGAAAATCCAGTTTTTCGAGTGATATATATTGTGGATGCAGTGCATATACTGATACTGCAGCATAAGGATAAGAATCTGTCCAGGAATAATTCGCTGTAGTATCGTTGATAGGCAGGATCTGAATAATTCCAAGGTTAGTTTCCTTTGTCCAGTCTGCTAGTTTCTTAATATCCGAAAACTCACCAACTCCAAATCCATCTTCACTTCTTAAGGAAAATACGGGAACCGCCACTCCCGCATCATGATACATCTGATATGCCTTGAATTTAAAATAATGGTTGGAAACTATCTGAAGAACATCTGTAAAAGAATTAGCTACAGTAAATCTGTTATCACCGGTTTCAACATCTATTACCTTATTTTCTTTGATATCATAAAGGCAATATTTGAATTGAATAAATTCATTTTCCGGGATTTCAACGGAGGCTTCCCAAACTCCGAAGTCAGTTTGGTATAAATGAACAGCATTATCCACATTCCAGCTTCCCAATGATTTTGTGCTTCCAAACAATACAATTTTCCAGTCAGGATTATAAATAGGAGCTTCCAACCTGAATAAATGCGTATGCTTTTTTAAGACAGCTACTTTCTCCGGAACGAATCCATGTAACTTATTATATAGAATTTTATTATTTAAATAATGCTCAGGAAAATTTTTATTATTCCATTCATCGAAAATAATAAACTCCTTATAATTATGCGGAAAATTAAGATGATGATAAACAAATTCTTCTCTTAAAACATTATTTTTTTCATCTACAAGCTGGTATTTGTAGGAAATCGATTTAGAAAAATAATCTACTTCACACTTCCATAATCCGTTATCTGCATAAAACATAGTATGGATATGAACCGCAGCTCCTTCCTCACCAATAATCAATTGAAGATTTTCTCCGGCTTTTGCAACATACCCTACATTAAAGTATAGCTTCATCTATATTTTTTTATAAAATTACATTTTAATATCGAAAGATAAAACTTATCGAATATCAAATAATCATTAAAAAACCTTCTCAAATTAATTTAAGAAGGTCCTATTTTTATGGACAGAAAGAGTTCTTTCTTTAAATTAAACTTATTCTGTCACCAAAATCTTTTTATTCAATAATATTTTTCCTGATGTATCAACAATACTTACAATATAGGCACCACTCACTAGGTTTTTGAAATATACCTTTTCATGTAAAGAGCCCTCTTTTACATTCAGGCTTTGTGTCATCACATTCTTACCAGACATATCAAAAACATTAAAATGAATATTTCCTTTAACATTCTTATTGTTACTATAAACATTCACATAATGCTCATTAACTCTGGTTGGGTAAATATCAATATTAGCCAATACATTCACTGAAGATGCCTTATCATTAGCAAAATATTTGCTGGCCAAATCATAAATGTGGAGATTTTGTTCTCCTGGAAGCTGCTGTGCCTGTAAAGTACCCAGATCTACTTCATATAAAGGAGCCCCTTTAGCACTTGCAATAACAACTTTCCCGTTTGCATTCACAGCACTGCCATTTACGGAATAGTTATCGGGAATACCTGCAATTTTACCAATAAACTTTGCTTTCAATTCTTTTATTGATACTTTAAAAACATTTCCTGACGCTGCAAAAATATAGAAATTATTATCTGTATCAGCAATCATATCTCCTCCAAAACCGGTTTCTATAGCGGTAAATGAATTTTTACCATTAGAGGTGTCATCTTTTATAATTCCTAGGTCATTTACTTCATATTGTCCATTTTTATTTGTGATCTGTAAAAACTGTGTTCCTGCATTATTTACAGCATAAATATTGCCGTCATAGCCTGTAGCCATCCTCGTTATATGGGAATTAATATCACAGGACGAAGCCTTTGCTATACTGTTTTCTATTAAAGTAATTTCCTTAGTTTCAGGGTTTAGAATATAAACATTTGAAGAGAACATGGGTATGTACACTAAGTTATTATTAGAAGAATTATAAGCTAGTGCAGCCATCGTCGCAGCCTGAGAACTATGGGAAGAATTTCGATCTTCCGTTATCATACTTTTTCTGGTCTGTGAAAATATTTTAGGAGAAGATTCGGTTGTAAAGACTTTTTTACCAGATATTCCACTAGCCGGATCAATTACCCTAAAGTCATTAAAATTAATACTTTGAGTATCCTTTCCGGTAATCGCAAAGAAATCTTGCTGGGCATGAACATTCATACCTAATAACAAGGCAAATAGAGGGAGTAAATGTTTTTTCATAATATGCATATTTTAGAATTCGTAGTCATTTTGGTTATGACTAAGTTACATAATTTTAAAATTGAAAAAACAAAAAGACAGTGATATTTGAATAACATTTACAATAAATTAATCCAAACACTGATATTTTGCAAATAAGGGAGGTTATCAGTCAAAAAAAGAATAATGATGAGTTAAGAGTTGAGAGTTATAAGTTGAGGGTTGACAGCGCTATCAACTATCAACTGAAGTTGGGTATAGTTTATAGTTGGAGTATTAGGAGTATAGTCGTTATAGTATATAAACAAAAAAAAATCCTTTATCTTACGATAAAGGACTTTTAAAAATAAAATAAAAACTGGCGGCGGCCTACTCTCCCGCGTTAGCAGTACCATCGGCGCTGGTGGGCTTAACTTCTGTGTTCGGAATGG
>NZ_JALCZE010000015.1:0-145796 GCF_024586575.1 Chryseobacterium sp. WG23 | reverse complement strand
TTATTCAATTAGAGTAACAGTACTTGTCATTCCGCAGGAATCCAGGCATAATAAAAATCTGCCCAATCTGCGAAAAAAATATAACCACAAAGTCACAAAAGATTTAGACACTTAAGAGTTTTTTTAGTTAATATCAAACTGCTGAGAAATACACATGAGTTTTATGAAAATCTCTGATTTTATTCTAAAGTGAACTTACTTGTATTCAGTAGTTTTTGTACTTACTTAAATGAGCTAAGTGTTTAAAAAATATGCAGTCTTTAGAACGGCATATTTGTCATCGTAGGGATCTAAACATAGCCGTCATTACGTTTTGTGAAGAGTTGTAATCATTTAAAAACTATATCCAAGTGGTACGAAATAATTAATCCATGTTATTTAGTTAAAGCAGGATTATTTATACATACTTTCTATAAAATGTAAAGCATTATTATGGCTTATTTTTTCTACCAATCCGGCAGAGAATCTTTCTTCAATTTCTTTATTGATGGATGGATATACTGAAGCATTAGAATGTTCAGGAAAGAAAAACGGGTGGCGGGGTGTATCCGGATGATCTTTCCAATAGAAATAGTCTGCTCCATAAGCAATACTGTTTGCTCCGCCAAGATCAAGCCCATATTGAATGTGTTCATATAATCTTTCCGGCTGTTCCAGATCCACATAATCTTTGATAAAGTTAAGCCCAATAAGTCCTTTTCTTCTGATCACTTCTTTAGCCAGTTCATCGGGAAGATTTCTTTTATTCTCATAAATACTTCTGTAGTTGGAATGGCTTGCCAGGATAGGAATGGAATAATTCTTCTGATCTATATAGGTAAAAATGTCATAAGCCAGCTGATCGCTTGTGTGGGCCAGATCTATTGCAATTTTTCTGTCAGCAATATAGTCGATTAAAACTTTTCCATCTTCTTTTAGCCCTGCTTCTGCATTGTTTCCCCCTCCAAAACGGTTTTCTGAATGGTGAGTAATCCCTATATACAATATTTTCTGTGCATTTTGGATTATATTTTCAAGCTTTTTAAACCCGGAATCCAGGCTTTCATTTTCATCACAGAAAGCGGATGCATTTTCAATGGAAGCGATAACTCCTATCCGATCTTTATTTTCAGACGATTGATAATTGTTATTATTAAAAAGGAAAAAGTTCTCATTTTTAATGAGCTCCGAAAACAACTGACTCTGCTGTAATCCATAACCAGTACTGCCTGCTCCGGTTCCGGCATATATGGCCATCACCTGAAGTTTTACATTTCCCTGCTTCAGATAAGGCAGTGAACAGCCAATTTCCTTATCATCAAGGCTCACATTTGAATTGAGCAGATAATACAACAGATCACAGTGCAGATCGATATTTATAGTATTCATAGTAGAAATTTATATCTTGATTTTCATGTATTCATTGTGAGGACTAATACCTCATCCTTCTTTTTCTTATTTCCGGACCTTTAAAAATACTATTAATAATCACCAGGAAGTCATATTTTAAATGAGTTCGCAACATTTACATTATCTATTATGTTAATAGGTTTAATTAAAAATATTTTTGCAGGCAAGAAAGCTCAATATACCGTTTACAGGCATGAAACAGCAGAATTTCTCCCAAAGAACTGCTGAAAGTAAAACTAAGCACATCCAAAACGGCTGAAATCTTTTATATTTTTATATTAATTATCAATCTAAATAGGTACTGATGTAGTATTTTATCTAAAAAATGCGTATTTTTGCATCTTAAAATTTCTTAGTAAACAATGATAAAAATTACACTTCCAGACAGTAGTGTCAAAGAATTCGAGGGAGCAGTTACTCCCCTAGATGTGGCAAAATCTATAAGCGAGGGATTGGCTAGAAATACCATTTCCGCAATTGTTAATGACAAACAAGTAGAAATCACCACACCTATAACCACGGATTCTACGGTACAGCTATTGACCTGGAATGATGATCTTGGAAAGAAAGCTTTCTGGCATTCTTCTGCCCACCTTTTGGCGCAGGCTATCCTTGAGTTTTATCCTAATGCTAAGTTGACGATCGGTCCGGCTATTGAAAGCGGATTCTATTATGATGTAGATTTCGGAGATGAGAGCTTATCTGAAAAGGATTTTGAGAAGATTGAAAAGAAAGTTCTTGAAAATGCCAAGAAAGGTTCTACATTCTCTCTATACCCGGTTTCTAAAGATGAAGCTTTAAAAATCTATGCAGACAATCCTTATAAAGTAGAATTGATCTCTAATCTTAATGATGGAGAAATCACTTTTGTGACTCATGATAACTTTACGGATCTATGTCGTGGTGGGCACATTCCCAACACAGGAATTGTAAAAGCTGTTAAGATTTTAAATGCAGCCGGCGCATACTGGAGAGGAAATGAAAAGAACCCTCAGCTGACAAGGGTATACGGAATTTCTTTCCCTAAACAGAAAGAACTTACTGAATATCTTGAAAGGTTAGAAGAAGCTAAAAGAAGAGATCACAGAAAATTAGGTAAAGAACTTGGGATTTTTGCATTTTCTGAAAAAGTAGGAGCCGGTCTTCCGTTATGGTTACCAAAAGGTACTGCTTTAAGAAGAAAATTAGAAAACTTCCTTAGTGATGCTCAGAAAAAAGGAGGTTATGAATTTGTAATGTCTCCACATATCGGGGCCAAAGAATTATATGTAACTTCGGGACACTGGGATAAATATGGCGCAGACAGCTTCCAGCCGATCAAAACACCTAATGAAGGAGAAGAATTTTTATTAAAGCCTATGAACTGCCCGCACCACTGTGAGATTTATAAAACTTCACAATGGAGCTATAGAGATCTTCCTAAAAGATATGCAGAATTCGGAACTGTTTACAGATATGAGCAAAGTGGAGAGCTTCACGGATTGACAAGAGTTCGTGGATTTACTCAGGATGATGCTCACCTTTTCTGTACTCCGGATCAGCTTTCTGAAGAATTTGAAAAAGTAATTGATTTAACTCTTTATGTATTTAAATCTTTAGGATTTGAAGATTTTGTAACCCAGGTTTCATTAAGAGATCCTGAGAACAAAGAGAAATATATCGGTTCTGATGAGAACTGGGAAAAGGCAGAAAATGCCATCATCAATGCTGCTCAGAAAAAAGGACTGAAAACTGTTGTTGAATATGGTGAGGCAGCATTCTACGGCCCTAAACTTGACTTCATGGTTAAGGATGCTTTAGGAAGAAAATGGCAGCTGGGAACGATCCAGGTAGATTATAACTTACCGGAAAGATTTGATCTTCACTATATCGGAAATGATAATGAAAAGCACAGACCAGTAATGATTCACAGAGCTCCTTTCGGTTCTATGGAACGTTTTATTGCGATTTTATTAGAAAATACTGCAGGAGACTTCCCGTTATGGCTAAGCCCTGATCAGTTTATTATTCTACCGATCAGTGAAAAATATGTAGATTATGCAAAAAAAGTTTCACAATTTTTGGAAAATCACGATATTAGCGGTCAGATTGATGACAGAAATGAGAAGACGGGCAAAAAGATCCGTGATGCTGAATTGAAAAAGATCCCATTCATGCTTGTTATAGGAGAGAATGAAGAAAATGAAGGTACAATTTCTGTAAGAAGACGTGGTGAAGGAGATCTTGGAGTAATGAAAATGGAAGATTTCGTTTCTTACTTCAAAAAAGAAGCCGCAATATAAATTTAAAATTAAAAGATGGAAGGATTCAAAAATAAATGGGGTCTTTCAGTTTTTAAATATTTAAATCAATTAAATTAAGTAATTAACCAATAAAATTATAATACAATAGCACAAAGATTTAACAACAGGGGCCCACAAAGACGTCCTGTACAAGAGGACTTACACTTAATCAACGATAAAATTCGTGTGAGAGAGCTTCGTTTGGTGGGCGATAACGTAGAGCCGGGAATTTATCCAATTGACAAAGCAAGACAAATTGCTGCGGAACAGGAATTGGATTTAGTAGTAATTTCTGATAAGGCTGAACCTTTCATTGCAAGAATATTAGAATACAAGAAGTTTCTATATGAGCAAAAGAAAAAACAAAAGGAACTAAAAGCTAAGCAAGTAAAAGTAGTTGTGAAAGAAATCCGTTTTGGACCACAGACGGATGATCACGATTATGAATTTAAGAAAAAGCATGCTGAAAAGTTTCTTGAAGAAGGTTCAAAATTGAAAACCTACGTATTTTTTAAAGGACGTTCGATTATCTTTAAGGATCAGGGAGAAATCTTACTTTTAAAACTTGCCCAGGAACTGGAGCATGTTGGTAAAGTAGATCAGTTACCTAAGCTTGAAGGAAAAAGGATGATTATGATGATGAGTCCTAAAAAACCAGCAAAATAATTAAGTCATTTATCTTAATATAAAAACCTCAAATTACTTTGAGGTTTTTTTTATAGTAAAGTTTTCAGGGATAAGTTTTATGAGATATAGAAAAAGGCAGCTGATCGGGATCAATCGTCAAAGTTGGGAAAGCTCATGCAATTTAAATTTCACGGTATTGATGCTGTATTTTTTAATGATCCAAAGGTAAAAATCAATCTCATTGATTCTTTGTTAGTATATGCATAACTGTATAGCTGTCTTACGAATAAAATGATCCTATATTATTTTGTGTTTTTATACAAGTAAATCATTTTAAAGGTAAGTTTTTGAATCACTAAAGATTCTCCCCCAACTTTTAAGACTGATCCGTTGATCCACTGCTCATCTTCAAAATAAATTGATGTGGTTTTATTATCCTTCAAAATCACCACAGTCATGTTCTTTGAAAAGTGGCAACGCTTTTTTGGTGGTAAAATACCTGGATACTCTTTTATTATTTAATTCCAGCTTTTTACCTTCTATAACCAGTTCGTAAACTGGGGCTTTATCTATTTGCATTATAGTATAAGTTCTTTCAGGTGTTTTTAAAACGGTTTTATTTCCTTCATTAGAGAATGAGAACCCATCAATTTTAAAAGTATCGTTTTCATCACAGATATTGGTCCATATCATTTTATTCTTTGTTACAGATAAGCTTGCTAAGTCACATGAATAACAGTTGCCGGAGAATTCTATACCATATTTTTCATGCACATTTGTACTTTTGCTATTCAGTACATCAATAGGAACTAACGCTGAAAAATCACTTGGCATATCTTGTTGTGATATGGTATCCTTTACCGGAACAGATGTAGGAACTGTAGTTACTTTTACCTCCGTAGAATCTGCTTTTTCAGCCCCTTTTTTTTCTGTAGCAGGTGAGCAAGAAACGAACAAAGCTATCACCATTGAGCAGTTGATTATTATATTTTTCATCTATATAAAATAATTTGCAACACTTAAATTTATCTTTTGTAAAATTGTTTAAAATATACCATTCAATATATCCCTGCTTTCAGCCATTTATTCCCTGTATTAAGCGGTTTTGTTGGCCGCCACCCTGAATACTGATACCTTTGGCTGAAAAATATAGAAAATGAAACTCTTATCTCAATTCTTTATATCCTCTATGGTTGTTGTTTTTGTGGGATGTAATCCACAGAATAAAACATCGGAAACGCATAAACCGGAAGCTGAAGTTACACAGAAAAACATAACATTTGTTGATTTTAAAAAGATAAAAGGTGTAGATAATGTACAGGATGTGCCCTTTCAATTATTTACCAGGCTGGATTCTGTAAGGTTTTTTATAGCTCCGGATAAAGATGCAGCACATTTGAAAATAGCTTACAATAAACTGGATAATTATTATGGATTTGAAGAGTTTGATGACTTCTACTCTATTCATTACAGCATTAATAATACTATTTCGAACAGCATTGAAGCTTTTGTTTTGAAATCAGAATTCACTGCAGGATTTGACTTGACTTTACAAGGTGTTGATCTTTATGAGATCAGAAGCAGTGTATTTAAAAAGTCTCAGGATGTAAAAAATAAATCGTTCAGTACATATGGTACCATAGCAGAAGTCTCTGAAGAGGAATTTAAAACAGCCTCTAACAAACGAATCGATGAAGTTTTAATAAAAGATCCACATGTAATCCTGGAAGGTAATAAATGGCTATACATCAATAGCACAACAGAAAAAAAACTGATTACACAACATGAGAATGTATCTACAGAAGACGGACTCTTATCCTATGAATATATAGGAGTATCCCCTTACCTGTATTTACAGGTTTTCAAAGAAAGCTCAATGGGGACTTCAGATACGTATTATTCTTTTTATAATGTAAAATCTTCAGTTAATTTTCAACTCTTTACTGCGGGTTATCCGCAGGTTCTTCCCAAGAAAGAATGGATTTCCTATATTGTTTCAAACAATGATGTGGGAAGTGATTTTGCAATCAGTACATATGTAGCAGAAAGCTATAATCTGGAAGACCTTTTGTATGTCAACTTTACTAACTTCAAAGTAGCCGACGCAACAAAAGCTTTTTGGGCAGACCATGAAACCTTTTATGCCGAAGTTTATCCGCTTAATTCAGCTTCTGCTAGCGATAAAAAGCAAAAGACTGCTTTCATAAAAATTCAGCTGAAGGCTAACCTGCTTTAAATGAAAAAAAAGGTATTATAACCCTTATAGCAATTGGCCCCGTTAGGAAAGGAATGAGATAAAAACCCCTGAAACCAGCCAGTGTTTATGGAGGTAAAGTACAATATCTTTGCAGCAGTTATTTAAAGATATACAATGAAAAAAATAAGTTTAACCCTCCTTTTTTCTTTACTAAGCTTAATGACTTTTGCACAATCGTTAAAAGTAGTTATTAAACAGGACGGAAAAGTAATTGAACCGGTCAATGATGTTTATGATCTGAAAAAGTCACCTTTTATATTTGAGTTTGCCGCTACCAATCTTGAAGGTTTTTTAGTGGGAGCAACGACCAATAAGGATATTTATGCGGAAGCTCTGGGACTTTTCAATACTGAGGTTCCCTGGTTTCAAAATACAGGTATGGCAGAGGAACTGTATAACAAGGACAAAGAACTATTTTTAATGGATGAGGCGCCATCCTATTGGTATTATACAGATGCAAAAGATCACAGATTCGATAAAAATCCTAAAGGAAACGTAAAACAATGGACAGCTACGCGTACTATTACGAGGTTTTATGACATCATGGAGGATCAGCCTGTTAATTTAAAAGATTTTGACGGAAGTGCTTATGTATTCATCTATGAGCCTGTATATAACGATGAGTACGATTTAATAGGAAAGAAAAACCTGTTCCAGGCTGCATTGAGATTTAAAGATTAATAATTGAACACCTAATTTTAAATTTATATAGAAAAGGTCTGCTTTTACGATGTAAGCAGACCTTTTTGCTGGTATGAGTATGAATCAGTTTCAAAAAATTGAATGCAGATTATTTACGCTGAATTTTATAGACGCAAAGGTTTAATTTCTAGTAACGTATTATTTTAAGGAAGCAAAGCAGTGAATCAATTTTATTGATTCATTTTAAGCGAACGTTTAGCCAGCAGCTTTGCTACCCTTTTAGAATATATTATTCGATGATCAAACCGTGTTCTATGGCCAGTTTAAATGACTGAACTAAGATTAGTTTTGATAAGATTTTTTCGGTGCTTTCTGTGACCTTTCCAACCCTGCTACAGCCAACGTGTTAGTTTTTAAACCTGAAAGTACTTCTCTCATTTTCTTTCGTCGGTTGATAAAATAGCATACCCATAATTATCTGACCACCCAGATTGTAAAGGAAGTAATTTTCGGGTATGTGCTTCTCTTAGCATACCAACTTTTTCTAAAACACTTATAGAGCCAATATTTTCAATGGCACAACCTGCTTCTATCCTATGAAGTTTCAAATTTTCAAAACCGAAATCCAGTATTTTATTTAGACTTTCTGTTGCAAACCCTTGATTCCAAAATTTATAATGGAGCTGAAACCAAACTTCAGCGTTTTTATAATGTTCTTTCCCCAAATTAATTCCAATTAATCCAATAAATGTATCTTCATTAATCAAATTAACGCCGAATGTGAATTTTTTGGCTTTTTCTTTATTGTTTTCCATCATCCATTTTTTAACCATTTCTTCAGTTTCCTGAATGTCTTTTGGAACTTCTGAAGTATTAAACCGCGACGTTTCTTCTAAGGATTGCAATTCGAAAATGTTTTCAATATCGTTTGCTGAGATAAGACTTAAATGTAATCTTTCTGTTCGTAAATTTATATTCATTTTTGTTTTATAATGTTCTGTCTTAAATTGATTTTGATGAAACTTACCTAAAATATTCACTTTTCTTAATGGCTTAAATTCATCTTATTTTGTTGACACAAAGATTTTATTTTTAGTGACTTATTATTTTAAGTAAGCTAAGCAATGAATCAATTGAAATTGATTCTGACGAAGCGAAAACCTAGCATCTGCTTTATCAGAAGTATTTATTCATAACATTTTCCACTATCACCTGTGAAATCTGTGTAATCAGTGGGAGCTAAAAACAAACTCCTGGCTCTTATGTATTATTCGATAATCAATCCGTATTCTATGGCCAGTTTAATGGCTGAACTAAGATTAGAGGTCTGAAATTTTTCAATAAGATTCTTCCGGTGACTTTCTACGGTGTGCGGGCTTATAAAAAGCTTTTCAGCCATTTGATTGGTCGTAAGGCCTTTTGCTGCTTCGGCTAAGATTTCCTTTTCTCTTCGTGTTAGTTTTGGCACCTGATGCAACCCATCTGATGATTTCTTCTCCAAAACAGACTTGGTTTGTGAGCATAAAAACCGGCCACCGGCATATACGGTATTGATACCTTCCAGAATTTCAGAAACTGACGCATTTTTCTGAATGTATCCCAAAGCGCCTTCCGCTAAAGTACTGTTGATTACCGGCAGTTCATTATGAACGCTAAGCATAATAATCTGGAGGGTCCCATACTTTTTCTTTAAAGGTTTTATAAGTTCAATACTGTTGACATCTACCAGATTAATGTCCAGCAACAAAATATCGACAGCTTGTTTTGCCAGGCCTGCATTCATTTCTGAAACGCTTTTGAAACAATCTACAACATCTATCGTATCGCTGTTTCCTAAAATATTTTTCAGTCCTTCCAATAGAAGTGGATGATCATCTGTTATGGCTACTTTTATCATGTGTAATGAATAGGAATTTGAAGTTCTATACTGGTCCCAATATTTTGTTCGGAGATGATGTTCATCGTTCCTTTTAAAAACTGGACTCTTGATTCTATATTATGAAAACCTGCTGTTTTTCTTACGTCTAAGTTTGTAGGGTCAAAACCTTTACCGTTGTCTTCTACTGTAAGATTTAATACATTTTCTTCTTCACTGATCTGAATAATAATTTCGGAAGTATAGGCATGTTTTATGGCATTATTGACCAATTCCTGAATGATTCTGTATAGGATCAGCTGCTTTTCTTCTGCTATTGAATTGGTGTAACTGATAAATTCGGTATGGATATCTAATGAAGTATTGGACATGCGGGAAGCAAACTCCTGAATGGCTACTTCCAATCCGTATTTCATTAATAAATCAGGCATTAAATTATGCGCTACCCGTCTCAGCTCTTCTACAGCACCATCAATCTGGGTAATAGATTTTGAAATTTCTTTTTCTATGCTTTCGGATTGGTGAGGGTCTAAAGAAGATAGCTGAAGTTTGGTTCCTGAAAGCAGGCCACCCAATCCATCATGAAGATCACGGGCTAAGCGGCCACGTTCCTGTTCCTGCCCTTCCAACAATGCCGTAAGTGTGGATATTTTTGAATTTTGTTTCTCTTTTTCCATAGCTAAGGCATGCAATTCGTCTCTTTGCTTCATCGACTTTGCACGCTGCTTATAGGCATAAAGCAATAAAATAATCAAAACGATGAAAATGAAAATAAAAACAATGTAGTAGGTATTGATCTTTTCCTTGAATGTCAACAGTTTTTTAAAGTTGCTGATATCCTTGTTCTTTTGTTCGGTTTCTAACTTTGCCAACCGAAGCTGCTGTTCTTTTTTTTCCGATTCCAATTCTGAAAATTTCAGTCGCTCGCGTTGATTTTCCTCCACTAATTTTAAGTTGTTGTACACCTGTTCACGTTGTGCCCGCAATATATTGATCAACTTAATCTGCTGTGCTTTTTTATCGCTTTCCAGCTGCAGCTTTATATACTTCTGTTCCTGCCGTTCTTTGTCAAACTGAGATTCCAGTCTTTTGGTGATATCCAGCTTTTCCTGATCATAAACACTTTTGTATTTATTCACATAACTTTTATAGTAAGTCAGCGCTTCTTTGTAATTACCCTGCTCTTCGCTAAGCTGAGATAGGGATTCAAGGATAGATAATTCTATATTATGATCTCTAACCGGGCTTTTCCCAATTTCCATAGAAGCTTTTACAAAGTAAGACTTTGCTAAATCATAATCCTTATCCTGTACAGCCAGCTCCGCCAAAATCCCAAATGAAGAAGCGATATGAATGGCGTCACCGGTTTCCAGACTCACCTTATTCGCTAATCGGGCATATTGCATCGCCTTATCTCTATTAAAACCAGTATACAAATTGGCTAAATTGATAGCTGCATAGGAAAGATTAGTCTTGTTGAGCATAGCCTCTTTACTTTTGTTGAAAGTCTTAATAGCCTGCAAATAATACTGCTCGGCCCTATTTCTCAACGCTACATTCGATGGATTTTGTCCGTATTTTTGTTCATAGACGTAGCCCATCCGCATATATGCATCAAAGATAAGATTAGGGTCATTTTGCTTGGATGCCAACAACAAAAACTGCTTACTGTATTTTTCTTCCAGTTGGTATTCATTGAGGTTGGAGTAAATAGTGGACAACTCTTTAACGACGGTAGCAAATCTTCCGTACAGTGTAGAAGTTGTTGGTGAATTTTCATAATAGTCAATAGCTTTCAGATAAGCGGCAGCAGCATCAGTCGTTTTATTATTACGGATCAGAATCCAGCCCTTTGCATACTGAAAGTACCCTTTAGCTTCGTTACTGTTTGTTTTTAAGCTATACACCCTTGCCATGTCGAGACTTTTTAAAGCTTCAGTTCCTTTACTGTCAAGCCGGTAATTCATAGCCTGAACAGCATACAAAATGGTGGCGTATTTCCCGTCCGTTTGTTTTGCTGCGATAGGAATGCTGGTTTCTAAAATCTGGTAGGATTTTGATTTTAAGTTATGTAAAAATAGGGCTTTAGCGTATTTTGGAGCCAGATCCAGCTGCTCTATGGTTTTGTACGAAGCATTGTTATACTCCTTCTCTAATTGGCTGACAACATCCTGTGCCTGAGCAAAAAAAGAACAAATAAGCAAAGTGAATATAAATAACAACCTGTACATCAAACCCTTATCTCTATTGAATTGTATTATAGTAAAGAACGTAAATATAGGCAAAATACCTGCTAGTCTATTTCGAAACCATGTTGTTCAGCAAAAGATTTCCACTTCTGAAATTTCTTATCATTTTTAAATGCCGGATCTTCACCATAGTAATACACCAGACGCTGGGCAGCGTATTCGTAGGCGCTGTAAGCATTAGCCTGTTCGTAGTATTTAATGGCTTTCTTCAAATCTGCTTTTACTCCCATACCATGTTCGTAGATAATGCCGTAATAGATCCCTGAATAAGACTGATCATAATCTTTCTTCAGGTAAACCAGAAGATTTTTATAATCTCTTAACTGATAATAGATTTCTGAAATTTTATCGTAATTGTAGTAGTATTTTTTCTCGGCCTTTTGATAAAAATCCAGTGCTTTATCATAATCCTGTATTACATGCTCCCCGAAATAATACAGATCCCCTAAATTGGCAAGCGCCATTCCATCGCCAAGCTCAGCTCCTTTCTCGTAAGCCCGAATTGCTTTTTTGATATTAAAAGAATACCCTGTTCCGTTGTGATACAAAGCACCTATATTGTTCCAGGCAACAGGATGATTTTGTTGTGCTGCTTTTTCATAATACACAATGCCTTTTTGTGGGTCAAACAATGATTCAATATCAGGATCGGTGAGTAATATACCCATTTCTACCCAACTATCGATATCATCTTTTTGAGCAGACAGTTCAAACAGGCGTAGCGCTTCATGGTAATCTCGATTCTCCTTTGCGTCAAAAGCCATCTTTTTAATGGTTTCAACATCCATGAACTGCTCGGAGTTATTGCCTGCCTGGTTTTTCCAACGATTATAAAAAGACGTAAAATAGTCTAAATCTTTTCCCCTAAATGAATACCGGTCCAGATAAATAGATCCATACTCGGCAATCTCTACCGGATGAATGCTTTTATCTTCATTCATTCTCAACATATTTTCACCCTGATACAGAAACAGCAAGCCTTCATCGGCTCTATAATTCAAAGGATTAGAAATATAGTCGTATGATTCGGCTGACAATCCATTTTGGAAATCAAACAGTCGATAGCCTTCTTTCTTTTGAACCGATAAAAACCCATGATCCAGATAATGGATCTTCTTAATTTCGGAATGAGGAACAATTAACCAATGATCATTGTCTGCATCAAAAAGTCCTAATCCGTTTTGGACTTCCAGGGTAAACACATTGTTTTTATATCCAATACTTGATTCTGCCTTTACTTTGGTAATACATTCATTTTCTAACAAAAACTGATGTTTTAAGGCGTGATAGATCTTCCAGTTTTTGTCTTTGTGAATCGCCAGTGCTTCAAAATTATCTATTAAAATCAGTTGATCCGCTTCGTCTATTATAAGATTGCCTTTTTCATCTATCAACCTTCCTTTTTTGTCAAATTTATTTGGCTTAATCCAGAAACAGGTACTGGCATTTAAGATACTGCCTTCTACAAAGTCCTCCAGATAATTGCCTTCTTTCGTGTAATATCTACGCTTGCTGGTTCCTTTTTGTTTGGTGAAAAACAGATCGGGAAAGTAATCATGTTCATAAGGGGTTTCACTGTCAATGGGAAGAAGAAGTCTGCTTTCATCGTCATAAACTCCAAATTTCCCATCTTTTTCTACCCCTAAAAATCCATAAGCCACTCTTTCGATTGTATCATAATCAGCAGGAACAAGCCATGTGTTTGAATACACTTTTAAAATGCCAGATTTTCCATTCACTTTTACTTCACCCAAGGGTTCCTGCGCAAAATCGAACACATCGAACGCTTGTTCATACATTGGAGGAACCAGTTCTTTCCCATCACTCTGCAGGTAACCGAACAAAGTGTCTTTTTGAATCACCGATATACCGTAATTATAGTCTGCTTCAAAAATATCATCATATATGGCAGGAGCCAAAATAGTACCTTTTGCATTCTTCAGACCCAACTTTCCATTTTCTTCAAATACAGAAGATGCTATTTTTTTATAAGCAAGTTCTTCAAAATAACCCAGTCCGTAATTAATCCAGTCGGTTTGTAAAATATCGAGAAATGAGGTGTAACCGTATTGCGAAAACAAAGAATCTAATAATGAAAGATCCTGAGTTTCTACCGCTTTTTTATACAGTTTATTTTTCTGCTGAATCTCCACCAGCCATTCTTTTGCCTGTACTTTATGCTTTTCTTCGTTCATATTGAAAACATCTGTTGCATTCAGTACGAAGGAATCATATGGCAAGGCTTCCAGGAACTCAAACATTGTATTGACAGGTTCATAGTAGGCTTTTTTGTAATGCAGCTGGTAGGTATCAGCCAGTAAATTAAAGAAATAACGCAGGTGAACAATGCCCTGTTCTTTGTTAGAGTAAAACTCAACGCCTTCCACTTTGATATCTTCTGCCAACAGAGGATACAGCAGTAATGGAATTTCATAATTCCACTCACCTAGATAAGTATCGAAAGATTGATTCGTTTTCTGATCGTAATTGTATAGATAAATACGGTGTGCCATTAGTTAAAATTAGTAAATCGTAAATTTTTGAAACATTCCTGTTTGCAGGGATTTAATAATGAGTTTCGGATTAAGTATACTCCAAACAGATTACTGCCTTTTTAAGTTCTTTGTCATAAAACAGATACAATTGATCTGCTGCTGTATTTTGGAAATCATAGCCTTCGATGCACCCGATATAATCCATCAATGTATGATTATTTTTATAAGGTTTCTCAGTCAGGTTATCTCCTCCGAAGTGAGTTTCTTCTAAAGGCAGAGAATCGGTATTCAGCTCATCAAAAACACCATACATTTTCTTTTGCAAACGTTCCTCAGCATATTCTGAGTAATCATCTTTCTCCAGATCTTCAACCGTAAAGTTTACGTAAACGCTCTAAACGGGCGAATATCATCTACCATTAAACCTGCCCGATAACAGTCTTTATCATAAAGCTTATTGTGTTTTTGGTAATATTCTCTTTTTAATTGATACATTGCCTCATTCATATTGTATTCAATCTCTAAATCTGAATAATTGTTTCCATAATCTTCCGGAGTGATCTCGGTATGTGCCGAAAAATAGTTCCAATCTGCATCAAATTTGTATTTGCCGCCAATAATATCAAAACCAAGCATATCTGCTTTGGTAAATTGTGTATAATATTCCGGCTTATTTTGCCCGACACAGCCGTCATAAATTTCCTTTACAGAAACAATATGCAGCCACTGATCTTCTGATGGATCAACAAGTTTCAAATTAATTGAACAAATAGGAAGGAAATACTTTTTATGATTTTCAATATCATCATAAAATACGTCTTCGTAAGCGGGAAATATTCTTAAATCAGTCATTTTATTTTCTTATTAATTTTAGCTGTTTTCCTTTTGTTGAGAGGTTAAAAGACATGACTTTGGGTGGCGTGTGTCAATATCTTCTAAAATTTCAACTTGTCTAGGTGTTAAAATATTTTATTTTCAGACATTTAAATTTTTACAAAGAAATTAAAGGTTTGTTGAGCAATAAGCTTTGGTTTTTCATCTGATGTATCATTGATTCTGTCTTCATACAATTCTATTCTTATTATTTTAACATCATCTGGTATTTTGTAGATTTCATCTTTTGTATAATTATAACCTTTTACATTAGCGCTTTCTTTCCCGGGAACTTTTTTGATTTCCACGTAATACTTCAGCGTAACAGTATTCCCACTTTGCGGTCCCCTTTCAAAACGAATTTTTCTCACCTGATTAATGATATGTCCACTGGAACTGATATTTCCCTGTATGCGAAACTTAGGTGTTTCAGCATTTTTTGAAAGCATGAAAATGAGGGGGTCAAGTCGTTCCGTAACTTCCTTTCGAGTTGTATACGTATATGCTTTATCTGTTTCCGGAATTTCTCTTGTAACACGTTTGGGTTCGCTGTAAATAGTAGAAACTTTTAATTTTTGAGCATTGGTTTTACAGCCAGACACTGCTAAAAATGAAGTTAAAATCATGAGGTTTTTCACCGCTTTATTTTAAATAAAGATAATTAAGAGAGGCGGATGAAAATATCCCTGATAATGGTGATTTTTTAAGAGCTTAGTTCATTCCGTTTTTGGCATCTTTCAATATCTTTTCGGCCTTCAGTCTTATCACTTTGGGCAATAATTTAAAGTTCGCATCCTTTTCTTCACGATATAAGTCTTCTTCCTGAAACGGAATCCAACCGGTAATTTTTGCTTTTGAAAATGTTTTTTCTCCAATATTGGTGTACACAATCACTTTCAAGGGTTTGGCATCCAATCCGTCTGATTCTTCAAAATAAGTAAGATAAAACTCAGGAAAGCCATCATGATCTGCATCGCCAATTTCACAGAAGTTAATCAGGTATTTAGGTTGTGCCAACCCCTGTGCAAAGTCTTTAAAGGTGATCTGTGGAATGAGTCCACCGTGATCTTCCAGAAAAATACCCGCGTGTAAATCCTTTGGATTTTCGGCTAGATAAGAGGGCTTTTCAGCTTTGCTTTCATTCAGATACCAAACATAACTTCCATAGTTTGGGACAAAGGATTTTACGATCATGACCGGATTTCCCGATAACGGATTTCCAAGTTCTTCAATAATCTCGTTGTATTTTTTATCTGAAGAAAAATATACTCCTGTTCTTATTTGTGCAAAAGATAGTACACTTACAATACAAGCGGCAACAGGCAATAGCTTTCTAAAAATCATAATTTTACTATTTTCAATGTATTATTTAATTCTCTTTATATTCTTTTCCGGAATAAATATCAACATAGTAATATATATTTTCTTCTGAACTAAGTTTAACACTTACCAACCCATCCGAATTAATGGATGTATAGGCTTTTGAACCCATACTTTTTTTATCTTTACTGTCATAAAGAGTGTACAAACCGTCTTTCTCTTTTTGAAGTGCATAGATCTGTTTTTCTGTATCCAACACCGAGATATCATGGTAATCAGGCTTTATCTCCCAAGTCTTTGTTTTACTATCCCACAAGCCCATGGTTCTCAATTGTTTTTCATCTTCAATCCGGATAAGGTATGCATCATTCATGCCCTGATAAGAATTTATTTTTCCAAATTTCCAGTTTTTGTCAATGAACTGATCGGGCAAAATCATTTTCCTATCGGGCCAAACCATGTTCCCAACCTGGTCTAAGACCTTAAAATTATAGGTATCAATAGAATCTGTAACATTTCCTTTGGTATCGATATACAGCCAATCAAACGCCCAAATATCATGATCATAATTAAAAACACCCAACAGAAAATAAGGTGAATTGGTTATAGAATACACCAAAGAAACTTTTTTAATGAAATCAATTTGCGAAGCTGTTGCCTTTGTAATTTCTTTCGGAAATACCTTTTCATACTGTGGAAAAGGGTAAACATCATTGGTTTTGCTGTCTGTTAAAAGCTTAGGAACTTCCGGTTCATAGCGTTCTTTATTTACATCCTTCAGGAGTATAGTTTCCTTACCAAATTGAAGTGAAAGTGTTTCAGTTCCTTTCAAACCGCTGTGAGTTGCTTCTTTCTGGTTCAGTTCATGCATTGAAAAATTTGCATTTGAAGATTTGAGAAATCGTTTGTTCTCTAACAGCTCAGCAATATTATTTTCAATTGTATGTAAACGGTTTTTTTTGATTTCGTAAAGGCTTCCATTCCAAAAAACGTGGTTTTGATCTACAGAAACAAAATTCAGATAATAATTATCCTCCAAATATGGAATGTCCTCATGAAGTAAGACCTGTTTGCTTTCTAAAACTCCAATCTCGATTTTATGATACGTTTGCTCTTTCTTGATGCCGCCTCCTAAGATATTCCAATCCCATTTCCAGGCAGGCATTTTCTTTTCATATTCAATGTCTTTTTTATACAGTGTAAGTCCGTTTACTACATTTAAATTAATATTTTCAGATGAGAAGTCCAGCACTGTCTTTCCATTTTCGTCTATGACTGCATATTCATTTTTTTCCTTTCCAACAACGGCAAAACCAGTGGGAGTATATACTGATGCACTTCGGAATTTTTGATTAGTGACCGGTTTCAAACTTACTTTATCTACATACACAAAATCATTCTGCTTCGTTAAGAACGGAACACTGTTTATGAACTTCTTCTTTGAAGAAATTAATGGAGAATTATCTTTTTTTTCTTGTGTACAAGCCATCACTGAAGCCAACATACAAAAGATACTGAATACTATTATTTTCATACTTCAAAATTCTATTCTTCTTAATGGGTCAATATTAAAGAGAAGTAAAGAATAACACAATCCCGATTATCAGCTATATTTTAATAATGCATTCCCTTACTTTTATATTTAATTAAAATATTATCCTAGATCAATATATTATGGATGTTTTCCATATAAATTTGTGAATATTAAAAATAAAATACATTATTAATTATTAATCATAAAAATAAACAATGAACACACTTACTTTAAAAGACGGAACAGAAATCTATTACAAAGATTGGGGAAAAGGACAGCCTGTATTTTTTCATCACGGGTGGCCCCTTTCCAGTGATGACTGGGATGCTCAAATGTTTTTCTTCTTAGAACAGGGCTATAGAGTGATTGCCCACGACAGAAGGGGTCATGGAAGATCTGAACAAACCCCTTATGGACATGATATGGACACGTATGCTTCTGATGTATCGGAAATTGTTACCGCTTTAGATTTAAAAGATGTCATCCATGTAGGACATTCTACTGGAGGTGGTGAAGTAATCCGATATGTGGCAAAGCATGGTAACGGAAGAGTCGCAAAAGCTGTTTTAATAAGTGCAGTGACCCCGATCATGGTTCAGAATGAGAATAATCCGAATGGCGTTCCTATTTCTGTTTTTGATGATATCCGTAATAATACGGCTAAGCACAGACAGCAGTTTTTTATTGATCTTACTTTCCCTTTCTATGGGTATAACAGAGAAGGAGCCAAGATTTCTGAAGGCATTCAAAGAAACTGGTGGCGACAAGGGATGAGTGGCTCTATCAAAGCACACTATGACTGCGTTAAAGCATTCTCTGAAACTGATTTCACTGAGGACCTTAAAAGTGTAGACGTTCCTGTTCTGGTAATGCATGGTGAAGATGACCAGATTGTACCGTTTGAAACCACAGGAAAAGTAGCCGCTACCCTGCTTAAAAATGGAAAATTAATTTCTTATCCTGGCTTTCCTCATGGGATGCCTACTACTGAAGCTGAAACAATCAATAAAGACTTATTAGCATTTTTTCAGTCATAATTTGAGCTAATGATATTGGGAAGAAACTATGAAAATGTAGATTTCCAACAGAGCATATCATAAGAAGACCGTTCCATGAGAGGCGGTCTTCTTATTTACTGCGATAAAATCACAGATTATAAAGCTTGAATTGATTTTTTTTGTATCTTTGCACCCAATTATTCCTAATGTCCTTAGGGGTAACCAAAACAGATATTGATAACAAAAACAATAAAAAAGCAAGACAATGCCAAAATTAAAAACGAAATCAGGTGCTAAGAAACGTTTTGCTCTTACCGGTTCTGGTAAGATCAAAAGAAAGAATGCTTACAAAAGCCACATCTTAACTAAGAAAGAAACTAAGCAGAAGAGAAATCTTACTACTACTTCTTACGTAGCTAAAGTGGACGAAAAAAGCGTTCTACGTCAATTAGCAATTAAGTAGTTTTTATAAATCTATATTCGGTTTATAAGAATTCAAACAAATTCATCATTTTAACCCTGAAACGGTGCTAATAAAGAGCAACATTTGTTGCCGCCCTTTTCAAAAAAAACAATTTAAATTATGCCAAGATCAGTAAATGCGGTAGCTTCAAGAGCTCGCAGAAAGAAAATTTTTAAGCAAGCTAAAGGTTTTTTCGGTAGAAGAAAGAACGTTTGGACTGTAGCTAAAAACGCGGTAGAAAAAGCAATGCAATATGCTTACCGTGGTAGAAAAGAGAAGAAGAGAAATTTCAGAGCACTTTGGATCACTCGTATTAACGCGGGAGCTAGAGAGCACGGAATGTCTTACTCTCAATTTATGGGGGCTCTTAAAAAGAACAACATTGAGCTTAACAGAAAAGTTTTAGCAGATTTAGCAATGAATCATCCTGAAGCTTTCAAAGCTGTTGTAGATCAATTAAAATAATGTAGAATACTATTTTTGTTATCAATATAAGATCCCGGGTTCTCCCGGGATTTTTTTATTTCATTACAGATATAAACTTTTGTATGGTTTTAAAATGACATGAATACAACCATACTCCAAAATAAATAACGAATAACCAACAAAAACAAAACAAACAACTCAGATTAACAATGCTGGATCATAATTAATTAGTATATTAGCAATCAAAAAATAATTTGATTGAAGAAATGAAAAAAATCGCCGTTTTTTTATTTACATCTGTAGCGCTACAAAATATTGCTGCTCAAAATCTTATCCAGGCTTATAAAGACAGAGCCGATATGGTTACTCAGGCCAATATCAGTAACAACCTTCAGGAGTTTTCCAATCTTGGAGTAAAGACCACAGGTTCAACCGCTAATACCGATGCTTTAAACTGGCTGAAAAACAAATATCTTTCTTATGGATATTCCCCAAGCCAGATGGTTGAAGATCCTTTCAGCTTTGGAAGTACAAATTCTAAAAACCTGGTGATCACCAAAACGGGTACGGTGTATCCGGATAAATACATTATTATCTGCGGGCATTATGATACCATTGTAGGACCGGGTGTCAGTGATAATGGCAGCGGGACTTCCATTCTTTTAGAAGCAGCCAGAATATTAAAAGATATTCCTACCGAATATTCTATCAAATTCATTCATTTTTCTGGTGAAGAACAGGGACTGATAGGAAGTAACCATTATGTAAATAATGTAGCTTATCAGGGAGGTATACAAAAACTGGATATAAAACTGGTTTTTAATATTGACCAGGTAGGAGGCCAGATAGGAAATTTAAATAACAAGATTACCTGCGAAAGAGATACAGGTGGACTATCCAGTAATAATGCTGCTTCTAATACGGCAACACAGGAACTTGCGGTATGTACCGGCCTCTACTCTCCTCTTCAGACCTCTATCTCTTATACATACGGTTCAGATTATGTTCCTTTTGAAGCAAAAGGCTATACTATTACCGGATTTTATGAGTATACCGAAAGCAACAATGAGCACAGTACGGATGATAATCTGACCAATATAGATCCTGTGTATGTTTTCAATGTAGGGAAAGCTGCTGTAGGTGCGTTACAACATTTCGCTGTTGCCAGTACCAGCAATAACAATAACTTACAAGTGAATGAAGCTCCTGCAAAGGATCCATTACAAAATATCAGAATATATCCTAATCCCGCTAAGGATATGATCACAGTAGAAACAGAAAAGATGAAACAGTTTAGCATTGAGATCAATGATATGACCGGGCATCTGGTCTTGAGTTCTGAAAATCAGAATAAAATAGATACTTCCGCCCTTCCAAATGGTGTTTATACCCTTACCATAAAAACAAGCGCAGGTAATCTGACCAGAAAGATAATCATTGAAAAATAAGTCATATCAAACAGGATATACTTTGAAAAAATACTACATCTTACTACATAATATATCAGAAAATGAAAAAAATCGCTATTTTTTTGTTTACATCAATTGTTGCTCAACATATTGAAGCGCAAAGTTTTATTCAATCATATAAAGACCGTGCTGATGCTGTTTCCCAAACCAATATCATTAATAACCTTCAGGATTTTGCCAGTTATGGAATAAAAACAACAGGTTCACAAGCCAATACAGATGCTCTGAACTGGTTAAAAAGTAAATATACTTCTTATGGATATACTGCCAGCCAGATAGCAGAAGATCCTTTTACTTTTGTAGGCGGAAATTCAAAAAACTTGGTGATCACCAAAACCGGAACCGTTTATCCAAACAAATATGTCATTATCTGCGGACATTTCGATACCATCAATGGTCCCGGGGTCAATGATAACGGCAGTGGTACTTCCATTATCCTGGAGGCTGCCAGAATATTGAAAGATGTTCCTACAGACTATTCTATCAAGTTCATTCATTTTTCAGGAGAAGAACAAGGGCTTGTAGGAAGCTATCATTATGCAGATAATGTTGCATATCAGGGAAGTGCCCGTATGCTGGATATTAAAGTAGTCTTTAATCTTGACCAGGTAGGTGGCGTGATGGGAAATAATAACAATATTGTTTATTGTGATGAGGATCAAGGGGGTGACCCTGCCAATAATGCGGCATCTGCTGTAGTCACTCAGGAACTCAGAAACTGTACCGCTCTTTATTCTCCACTTCAAACCGCTGTAGATCCTGCTGAAGATACAGATTATATCCCTTTTGAGCAAAAAGGATATATTATTACCGGCTTTTTTGAAAGAATAAGAAGTAGTTATCCACATACTTCCAGCGATACATTTAACAATACAGATCCTGTATATATTTATAATATCGGAAAAGCTGCCGTGGGAGCATTACAACATTTTGCTGTTGCCAGTACTCTATTGGGAACCAAGGAAAATGTTTCAAAAAATCCACTGGAAGCTATAAAAATATATCCTAATCCTGTAAAAGATATCATCAATATTGATCTTCCTGATTCTAAGATAAAAAATTTCAGCTTTGAAATCACTGATTTTCCCGGACGTTCTGTTTTAAAAACGACCGACGAAACAAAAATTAATGTTGCAAACCTGGAAAATGGTGCTTATCTTGGAATTTTAAAAACTGCTGATCAAACTGTGGTAAGAAAAATTATGATCATGAGATAAAATTTCACTCATATTCTAACAAAATACAAGCTTTTAGCATATAAAGCCCTTTGAAATCGTTCAAAGGGTTTTTATTATTCTTATTTTTTGAGTTAAACATGAAATTTTACAAAGTACCATACAGGAACATGATAAGTTCAGCATAATAAAACTGTATAAAATTTATGATATTTTTAAATTATTAAACACATCGTTGTGATTTATTTACTACATTCGTATTTACAAACCATTATATATAATATGAAAAAAATCACAACATTTTTATTGACTTCATTGGTCATACAGAGTATCGGAGCTCAATCTTTTATTCAGGCTTATAAAAACAGAGCTGATATGGTTACCCAGGCCAATATTACTTCCAATCTTCAGGAATTCGGTAATTTAGGAATAAAGACCACCGGCTCACAGGCAAACAACAATACGCTGACCTGGATTAAAAACAAGTATACCTCTTACGGATATTCTGCCAGCCAAATTGTGGAAAGCTCCTTTACGTATGGATCAGCGAGTTCAAAGAATCTGATCATTACCAAAACAGGAACTCTTTATCCCAACAAATATGTCATTATCTGCGGACATTATGATACCATTAATGGTCCGGGTGTTAATGATAACGGCAGTGGTACTTCCATTATCCTGGAAGCTGCCAGAATATTGAAAGACGTTCCTACAGAATACTCTATTAAATTTATTCACTTTTCAGGGGAAGAACAGGGACTGGTAGGAAGCAGCCATTATGTGAATAATGTGGTATACCAGGGAGGTGTCCGCAAATTGGATATCAAACTTGTCTTCAACCTTGACCAGGTAGGCGGTGTAAAAGGAAATAATAACAATACAGTGTATTGCGACGAAGATCAGGGTGGAGTTTCCACCAATAATGCAGCTTCTGCCGCAATCACCCAGCAGCTTAGAAATTGTACAGCACTCTATTCGCCCCTTCAAACCGCTGTTGACCCGGCAGAAGCCACTGATTACATTCCTTTTGAACGAAAAGGAGAAGTGATTACCGGCTTTTTTGAAAAAATAAGAAGTACCTATCCACACAGCAGTAAAGATACTTTTGCAAACGTAGACCCGGTTTATGTTTATAATATTGGAAAAGCTACTGTAGGTGCCTTACAACATTTTGCTACAGCTTCAGTAGCTTCAGCCAATAAGCAGGCTCCCACAAATTCCCTGGAAGATGTAAAGATCTACCCTAACCCGGCTAACGATATTTTACATGTTGAGCTTCCTTCTCCAACCACTAATTTCAGCTTTGAAATGACCAATCTGATAGGAAGATCATTACTTAAAACAAATAACGAAACCAAAATCAATGTTTCTACACTTCAAAAAGGAATGTATATCGGAATTTTAAAAGTAGGTGATCAGACCCTTGTCAAAAATATATTGATAGACAGGTAATTTAATCTTATGTCTAATATAAAAAGCAAAGCCAACTTATGAAAGTTGGCTTTTGTTATGATGGTTATTTTTTACTTGTAGAATAAATGTTTTAATATCCAAAGATTTATTGTCACACCCGGATCACCAGTAAGATTTGTTTGAATTTTATCATTTTCAATTTACTCTCTATTTTCTAAACAATTTTACAAGAAAATTATATATTTTCAGACCAATGTATATATAACAAAACTGTATTATAAAAAACAATATAATATATAGGGGAAATGTAACAATGAATATTAGTAATGATTTTATCCCTGTAACTTTTTCATCATTCAATGTGGAAGATGTCCAGCCTAAAGCATTAAAAATAGCGCCAATAATAAACATCGGTACTAAAATTCCTATAGTAGAATATTTAACAATATTCATAATCTCGTTTGTACTTAGATTCAAATTATTTAGTTTCATATTTTATTTACTATTTATTCTCTTTTACATCATTTATTTTCTCGTAGAAGTAGTTTTGTACTGCTGTGATATATTTTCCAGAAAGCGAATACTTTTGAGCAATACTAAGCAATACTACATCATTACATAATGAAGTAAAATTTTCGCTAATACTTTAATTTGTATGTTTAGTCTTTCAAATCAACATACACATCGAACCTGTTTACACTTTTATTTTAACCACAAATCGAAGATTCCACGTAGTCAAAAGTCACAAAGTTTCTTGAACACTTAAGTTTAATAAAGCTGTAAAAAATAAGCTTTCTAAAGTACACGTAAGTTTTAAAAAAAACAAAGATTTTTTGCTTACGTGTACATTTATTTTCATCCAGTTTAAACTTAAATAAACTAAAGTGTTTATAGAGTTTTACTCAGCTTTTGTTACTAAATTTTTTAATTAGTTTAAACAAGCTTATCATTAAAAAACCTTTGAAAAATTTCAAAGGTTTCATCGGTTTCTGTTTTGGAGAACTTCTTCTATTTCTTCCAAAGTAAATCCTTTGGCTTTCAGTAAAATTAAGAAGTGATAGATTAAGTCGGCAGCTTCATTTTTAAAAAGCTCTGCATTATTATCTTTAGCCTCAATTACCAGCTCTACCGCTTCCTCACCTACTTTCTGAGCCACTTTATTAATTCCCCTCTGGTATAGTGAATAGGTATAAGATTCTTCTGAGCGGCTGTCAATCCTTTGGGATATCTTTTCTTCAAGCTCATATAGAAATCCTTTGGGATCCTTATTTCCAAAACAACTGAAGCTTCCGGTATGGCAGACCGCATTCCGCGGGATCGCTTTTATTAGAATAGTATCCTGATCACAGTCTAGGCTGATATCTTTTACTGTTAAAAAATTACCGGACTCTTCGCCTTTTGTCCAGAGCCTGTTTTTGGAACGGCTAAAGAAGGTAACAACGCCCTCTTTTTTTGTTTTTTGAAAGGCTTCTTCATTCATATACCCCAGCATTAAAACCTGAAGTGTTATATTGTCCTGAATAACAACCGGGACAAGCCCATTGCTTTTATCAAACTTAATTTTCATCTTACGTTAATTTTTTTAGATTTTAGTAATTCTTTCAAGTCCATAATTCCGATTTCATTAAAGTGAAAAACACTGGCTGCCAAGGCTCCTGTAGCTTTTGTTTCATTAAAGACTTTAAGAAAATCATCAGCATTTCCAGCTCCTCCCGAGGCAATGACCGGAATACCCACATTTTCAGAAACCAGTTTTGTAATCCGGAGATCAAAACCGTTTTTTGTTCCATCACCATCCATAGAGGTTAAAAGGATTTCCCCAGCTCCCAAAGACTCTGCTTCTTTCGCCCAGTCCAGCGTCATCCACTCTGTTTTTTCGCGCCCTCCTTTTATATGCACCCAATCAATATTTCCTGCCAGACGGGTATCAATCGCCACGACTACACACTGACTGCCAAATTCTTTAGCCAGCGTAGAGATGAGTTGTGGTTTTTTGACTGCGGAAGAATTGATGCTGATCTTATCCGCACCTGCTTCCAGAAGCTTCCTGACATCCTCAACAGAAGAAATTCCACCTCCTACGGTAAAAGGTATGCTTAATTCACTACCTATCTTTTTTACCAGTTCCACAAATGTTTTCCTTTCTTCAATGGTGGCCGTAATATCCAGAAAAACAAGCTCATCAGCTCCCTCCTGTTCGTATTTTACAGCCAGCTCCACAGGATTTCCGGCATTGCGAAGTCCTTCAAAGTTCACCCCTTTCACCGTTGAACCCTCTTTAATATCCAAACATGGAATAATTCTTTTTTTAAGCATTTTCAATAAAGTTCTGAAGTTGTTGTAAGCTTATTTTCCCCTCGTAAATGGCTTTTCCGATAATAGTCCCGAAACATCCGATATCTTTCATTTTATAGACATCTTTGATGCCTGAAATGCCACCACTTGCCGTAAGCTGTATCGCTGTTTTATATAAAATTTCGATATACAGTCCTGTAGAAGGTCCTTCCAGCATGCCGTCCTTGGCAATATCGGTACATATAGCATTCTGAATTCCCTTGTTCTGATATTGAAGAATAAAATCAATAATATCTTTATCGCTTTCTTCCTGCCATCCGGAAGTTTTAATCTTCCTGTTGTCACAGTCTGCACCCAAGATGATTTTCTCAGTACCATATTTTTCAATCATTCCAAAACAGAATTCAGGATCCTGAACGGCAATGCTTCCCAATGTAATCTGCTGTGCTCCGGAACTGAATGCGGTTTCAATATCCTCCTTAGTCTTCAATCCTCCTCCAAAATCAATATGAAGGGAGGTTGCCCCGGCAATGTCTTCCAACACTTTCTGATTGACAATATGCTTTGATTTTGCCCCGTCAAGATCTACCAGATGAAGAAACCTGATCCCAAAACTTTCAAACTCTTTGGCAACTTCCACAGGGTTTTCGTTGTATATCTTTTTTGTACTGTAATCTCCTTTTGACAGACGTACACATTTTCCTTCAATAATATCAATGGCTGGAATAATTTTCATGGTTATAGCTTAATAAAGTTAATTAATATTTGACTTCCTATTCCACCGGATTTTTCCGGGTGAAACTGTACGGCATAGAAATTATCCTTTTGCAAAGACGAACTGAACGGCAGGATATAATCACACACTGAAGTCGTAAAGTCAGACAGCTCACAATAATAGCTGTGGACAAAATAAACATCATTGTTCTTTTCAATTCCTGAAAAAAGAGATGATGCCTGGTCTGAAACCGTATTCCAGCCCATATGAGGAACTAAATCTGCGGGGGGGAACCGTTTTACATTCACATTAAAAATTCCCATCCCCCGAACATCTCCTTCTTCATTATCTCCACACATCAGCTGCATTCCCAGACAAATTCCCAAAACAGGCTGCTTAAGGTTTGGAATAAGTATATCAAGCCCTTTCTCTTTCAGCAGCTTCATGGTAGAAGAAGCTTCACCTACCCCCGGAAAAATAACTTTATCCGCTTTTACAATCTGCTCCGGATCATCTGTAATTACAGAATCTACCTTCAGCCTGTTCAGTGCATTTTGAACTGAGCTTACATTGCCTCCGTTATATTTTATTATGGCTATCATGATTATAAACTTCCTTTTGTAGAAGGTAAATTATAGCTGGTATCAGATTGGTTTACGGCCATTTTAACGGCCTTTGCAAATGCTTTGAAAACAGATTCTATTTTGTGGTGCTCATTGGTTCCTTCCGCTTTGATATTCAGATTTGATTTTGAAGCGTCTGTAAAAGATTTAAAAAAGTGCGAGAACATTTCTGTTGGCACATCGCCAATTTTCTCTCTTTTAAATTCTGCATCCCATACCAGCCAGGATCTTCCTCCAAAATCTATAGCCACTTGCGCAAGGCAATCATCCATAGGCAGTAAAAATCCATATCTTTCAATTCCTTTTTTCTTACCTAAAGCTTTTATAACGGCTTCTCCCAATACAATTCCGGTGTCTTCTATCGTATGGTGTTCGTCCACCTTAAGATCTCCGTTTACTTTTATGGTAAGATCTATATTTCCGTGTCTGGCAATCTGCTCCAGCATGTGATCGAAAAAGTGTAATCCTGTAGAAATTTCGGAGTTTCCGCTTCCATCCAAATTGATTTCAATTTCAATCTCTGTTTCATTTGTCTTTCTGGATACTTTAGCTCTTCTCATTCCCTGCTTTAAAAACTGATAGATCTCTGCCCACTGGGTCGTAGTAAGCGTAGATTTGTCATTAAAGTCATTATTAATATAAATTGCTTTACATCCCAAATTTACAGCCAGTTGCACATCACTACTTCTATCTCCAATTACATATGAATTTTCAAGATCGTAACTTCCGTAGATATATTTTCCAAGTAGTCCAACACCCGGTTTCCGGGTAGGCAGGTTCTCATGCTCAAAGCTTTTATCTATTATAATATTACTAAAAAAAATCCCTTCGTTTTCGAAAGCTTTCACCATTTTTTCATGAGGTTTTATAAAATCTTCGAAAGGAAAACTTTCTGTTCCCAGCCCATCCTGATTGGTTACCATCACCAGTTCATAATCCAGTTCATTGGCTATTTTGGAAAGGTTCTGAAATACTCCAGGGTAAAATTCAAGTTTCTCCAAAGAATCCACCTGAAAATCTGTGGGAGGTTCAATAATCAGGGTTCCGTCACGGTCTATAAAAAGCACTTTTTTCATAATTGAATATTTTTTAAAACGGTAATCAGCATTTCATTTTCTTTACGGTTTCCGATGTTGATTCTGATACATCCGGGAATTGCAGGATCTCTTTTACTCGTTAGAATTTCATTTTCCAGCATTCTGTCATAAACGCCGTCTACATTTTTCAGTTCAATCAAAAAGAAATTGGCATCCGTAGGAAAGACTTTTGAGATACAAGCCACCTCTTTAAACTGTTCTTTAAGCCATATTCTTTCTTTTAAAATATTGTTTACGTTTTCTGTGAGTCTATCTTCATGATCAACCGTTTCCAGAATCAGCTGCTGGCTTAAAGAATTAACGTTATAAGGTGCTTTTACCGTATTAATGAGGCTAATAATTTCTTCAGAAGCATAGGCCATTCCCACTCTTGCTCCTGCCGTACCCCAGGCTTTGGAAAAGGTCTGCAAAACAATCAGATTAGGATACTGATCAAGGAGTTCCACGCTTGATCTGTTTTTAGAAAACTCAATATAGGCTTCATCCACTACCACAATTCCGTCAAAATTCTGAATATAAAACTCAATATCTTCTATACTGTTTCCTGTCGGATTATTGGGTGAGCACAGAAAGAATATTTTGATAGGCTGTTCCTGTATAATTTTTAAAAAATCATCTTTTACAATTCCAAAATTTTCATCCAGATCCAACTTCAATACTTTATTTTCATTGATCGCTGCATAGAAACCATACATGGCAAAAGAAGGATTCATCATGAGTATCGAATCTTTTTTAGGTTCGCAAAAAACTTTAATAATCAAATCAATAAGCTCATCACTTCCATTTCCAACAGCAATCTGTGAAGGAGATACTTTTTTAAGACCCGCCAATTTATTTTTAAGTTTTTTCTGTGTAGAATCCGGGTAACGGTTAAATTCTCCAAACGGGCTTTCATTGGCATCCAGCAGCACAGGGCTGCTAAATTCATTATGATCCCTGAAACTGATGTAAGGCTGTAGCTTTAAAATATTATCCCGTACTAAAGTAGTTATATTCATATTTTTCATTTTATCGTTTTAATCTTATTGATACTGCATTTTTGTGGGCAAAGAGTCCCTCTGCTTCTGCCATGAGTTCTATTGTTTTCCCTAAATTCTGAAGTCCTTCTTCAGACAGATGCTGGAATGTTATTTTTTTAACAAAACTATCCAGAGAAACCCCGCTGTAGTTCCTTGCATATGCGTTTGTCGGCAACGTGTGATTGGTTCCGCTGGCGTAATCTCCTGCACTCTCACAAGAGTAATTTCCTAAGAAAACCGACCCTGCATTCTGGACCATCGGAATATATTTTTTGAAATCCTTTATTGCTAAAATAAGGTGTTCCGGGGCATAGAGATTGCTGAACTCAATGGCTTCATCTAAAGAATTGACCAGAATAAAACAACTGTTTTCCAATGCTCTTCCCGCCATTTCATTTCTTGGTAATTTTTTGATTTGATGATCAATGGCCTCAATGGTCTCATTGAAAACTTTAAGGTCGGTAGCCACGAAAATCACCTGACTGTCACTGCCGTGCTCAGCTTGTGAAAGCAGGTCTGCAGCACAGAAATCCGGCACAGCTTGCTCATCCGCAATTACTAGAACCTCACTTGGCCCTGCAGGCATATCAATGGCTGCCCCATACCGTTGGGCATATTCTTTGGCTGCGACCACAAACTGATTTCCAGGTCCAAAAATTTTATACACCTTTGGAATACTTTCTGTTCCTAACGTCATGGCAGCAATAGCCTGAGCTCCTCCGGTTTTAAAAACTTTGGATATTCCGCACAGTTTTGCCGTATAAAGAATTGCAGGATTTACATTTCCGTTTTTATCCGGTGGTGTGCAGAGGATAACTTCCTTACATCCAGCCAGATTAGCAGGTATAGCAAGCATTAAAACCGTGGAGAATAAAGGAGCTGTTCCTCCCGGAATATAAATCCCTATTTTTTCAACTGCGCGATTTTCTCTCCAGCAAACAACTCCTTTTGTTGTTTCAATCTTTTGAACTTCCTGCTTCTGCGATTCGTGGAACTGAAAGATATTTTCTTTTGCCTGCTGAATAGCTTTCTTCAACTCACTGCTAACCAGATTTTCAGCTTCTTCAATTTCCGGTTCTGAAACAATAACACCATCAGTTTCTGCCTGATCAAATTTTTTATTAAATGCAAGAAGTGCCTGATCTCCATTTTTTTCAACTTCCTCAAATATTTTAGCAATAAGCCCTGAAATTTCTGCTCTTTCAAAAACGGGACGCTGTACTAAATTTGCCCATATATTTTTCTTAGGATATCTGTATATTTTCATATATGTGTTTTAAATGACCATTTTATCGATTGGAATAATAAGTATGTCCTGGGCTCCGTTTTCTTTCAGCTCGTCAATAACATCCCAAAATCTTTCTTCATCAATCACAGAATGAATACTGCTCCATCCTTCTTCTGCCAGAGGGATTACCGTAGGGCTTTTAAGGACAGGAAGAACATCTGCTACCTTCGTTATTTTTTCATTAGGAACATTCATCAGGATATACTTCGATTTTTTCGCCTTTAAAACAGCCTTGATTCTGAATAAAAGCTTTTCGAGAATAGCTTCTTTATCCTGCGACAGTTGAGGGGTTTGGGCAAGCACTGCTTCCGATTTGAGAAGGCTGACGGTTTCTCTTAATCCATTCTTAAACAAAGTACTTCCAGAACTTACGATATCGCAGATCCCATCTGCCAGACCAATGTTAGGTGCAATTTCTACAGAACCCGAAATGATGTGTATATCTGAAGTAATTCCTTTTTTTTCTAAGAAAGTCTTTAGGGTATTGGGATAGGAGGTTGCTATTTTTCGTCCTTGAAAATAAGAGAGTTCATCGGTTTCCACCTCTTTGGGAACAGCAAGGGAAACCCTGCACTTGGAAAAGCCAAGCTGCTGGATGATCCGGATGTCTTTTCCTTTTTCTATCAAAAGATTTTCACCTACGATAGCGATATCCACTACCCCGTCTTCAAGATACTGAGGAATGTCTGAATTTCGCAGATACATGATTTCCATCGGAAAATTATCTACCGAAACTTTAAGCTGGTCTTTACCGTTGTTGACAAATATTCCGCAGTCTTTGAGAAGCTGTAAAGATTCTTCGTAGAGCCGGCCGCTTTTCTGGATTGCAATTTTTATTTTACTCATTTCGTCTTTTTTGAGTCCGAGTAAATAAAAACTGATTGATTGGAATTTCTGAGGTGAATTCAGGAAACAAAAAAACCGTCTATTTACTCAGACGGTTTTTATTATTTTTGATTTTAGCATACACATATATCAATCAATTCCGCCTAACAGAGATGATGATAATAATGATGTAATGCTAAAAAAATGGGTTTCATTGTATTGAATTGTGGTACAAATGTAGGGTTTATTTTTAAAATGCAAAGTTTTTTCAGATAATTTTTTGATAAAAATTCATCAGCTTCTCAGCAATAGGTTGGTCATTAAACTTCTGAACAAACTCGAAACTCCTTTCTGCACGACGTTTCCTTTCGGATTCATTTTCCCACAAAAATTTTATTTTAGCTCCAATGTCGAGAGCATTATTGGGATCAATATATACAGAATCGCTTCCTCCCGCTTCAGGCAAACAGCTCGTATTGCTGGTCACCGTCACTGTTTTGGAGAAAAGTGCTTCTATCACTGGGATTCCAAAGCCTTCAAAGAAACTTGGGTATACAAAAATATCGGCCATTTTATAGATCACTGCCAATTCATCCATAGAAATACCTTCCAGAAACAGGACTTGTTTTTCCATGTTGTTCTTTTTCAGGAAGCGTTCTATCTTTTGGTAATATTTGGTCTTTCTTCCCACTACTACCAGAGGAATATCTGTTCCGTGGATTCCTTTTACAATATTCAGAAGGTTTTTTCGCTCCTCTATTGTTCCCACATTCAGAACAAATCTTTCAGGAAGTTTAATTTTTTCTTTTACCTTCTGCATAAATTCCTCAGACTGCTGCTCTTTAAAAGCTTTATGACAGCCCTGGTAAATCACCTCGATTTTAGTCTCCGGAACTTTTAAATAGTGGATAATATCTCTTTTGGTCTGTTCTGAAATCGCAATAATCTTATCGGCTGCTTCAGCTGCTTTTTTAAATTTCCAGAAGTGAATTTTCCTGTCAAAAAAAGAATAATACTGAGGATACCTCATAAAGATCAGATCATGGATCGTAACCACTTTTGTGATCGGTGTTTTATCCCATTTCAAGGGCAATTCACCGGATAGGCCATGGAAAATATCAGCTCCCTGTTTCTGAGCATCTTTCCCCATTTTCAGCTGCCTTGAAAGACTTCCTTTTGAGGTTTCTATAAACCGCACATCCGGGCGATCCAGAATATCTTTTCCCCGCTCGGAGGTGTTTTTATTAAGCAATATATACTGATTATCAGGATAATATTGAGAAAGTATTCTTACAAGGTCTCTGGAATAATTACCCAAACCGGACGTATTGTGAAAAAAACGTTTTGCGTCAAAGGCAATTTTCATAGGGATCTGTTTATTTTTTTTATAAAACCACAGGCAATTGTTACTTTCGCCTGGGTTTGTTTATGATGAAACTTCGCTGATGCTAATATCATCTTTGTATCTGTTTTTGAAACTCCTGAAAGGTACCAAACTGATGGCCTTTTTCTTTAAGCCAGCCCACGAATGAATCAAACCTTTCTACCATATCTTTTCCTGAGTTTTTCACTGTAAATCCCGGCAGTTTGAATGCTTCCTCTTTAATTTCTGCAAATTCCCACGGATGAAAATAAACATTCAGATATTTGTCTTTTTTCAAGGTATCTGAAGCCAGCTTTTTATAAAACGGCAAAGGAAAATTATGAAAACTCAGCCAGAATAAAGGAACTCTGAAATTAGGTGATACTGAAGCTGGAATTTGGGTTACATTCCCCTCTTTGAAGTAGGTCCTTGATACCTTTAAATTATTATATCTTCCCGGAAGAAAAGTAGGATTAACAGATGAATTGTAAGAATATCCGGCTTTTTCAACGGCTTTTTCGTCTACGGGCATCATCCTTGGCATTCTTAATCCCGTTACTTCTATTGAGAATAATTCCTGTAGTTTTTCCCTTGATTCTTTCAGGTGTTTTTCTTCAAATTCAGAATGAAACCATGTGTGAGAAGCCAGCTCATGGCCCTCGTTCAATAATCTTTCAATAAGGTTTTTGCTGTTCTCAGCAAAAACCACAGTAGAAAAGAAAGTAGCTTTTGCCTGGTGTTTTTTAAGGATATCCAATATCCTTTCCAGTCCTGTCTGCGAAATTGAAATCTGCTTTTCAAAAGGAATTTCACCCTTATACTCTAATGGCATATCAAATTCTTCGATATCAAAACTCAATAATACCATTCTAAAAATTTTTGTTTTTAATAATATAATTAGGCCTGTCTTTCACCTGTTTAAATATTTTACCTAAGTAAATTCCCATAATTCCCATAATGATCAATTGCAGTCCTCCAAAAAAGACGATCGTCATAATCAAGGATGCCCAACCTGAAATTTCCGTTTTTGCCACAAATGAATGAATGACGTAAGTTCCGTATCCCACAATGGAAAGTGCTGAAAATAAAAAGCCTAAATAAGCCGCTATATACAGTGGTTTTACGCTAAAAGCTGTAATCCCTGTAAATGCAAAAGTGAGCATTTTTTTAAAATTGTAGCTGCTTTCTCCGGAGAGTCTGGTATCTGCTTTAAAATCAATGCCGGCCTGTTTGAAGCCCATCCAGCTGGTGAGACCTCTGAGGAATAAATCGTCTTCGGTAAAGGTACGCATTACTTCAACAGCATTGGCATCCATTAACCTGAAATCTGAACCGCCTCCTTTTGTTAAATTAACATCGGATAAGCCGGATAATATTTTATAGAAAAAGTCTGACGTTTTTCTTTTAAAAAAAGATATTTCTTTGGGATATGTTCTTACAGTAAATACAATATCATAGCCTTCTTCCCATTTTTTAATCAGTTCGGGAATCAGTTCGGGTGGGTGCTGAAGATCGCCATCCATTGAAATAACGGCATTTCCATTGGCATTATCCATCCCGGCCTTTACAGCGGGCTGATGGCCGAAGTTTCTCGAAAATTCAATATATTTCACTTCATCAAACTTCTGAGACAGTTCTTCCAATCGCTGCTGGGTATTGTCTCTGCTTCCGTCATTAACGAAAATAACTTCATAATGATAGTTTTCCAGCCCGGAAAAAACATCCCTGATTCTTTCATGGACTAAGGCAACATTACCTTCTTCATTATGGGCAGGAATGACAATTGAGATTTTCTTCATGAGTTAGTATGATAATTTGTCTGTATATTTTTTAGTCATCAGCTCCCATGTCAGCCTTAGCCATATGACCACACATGGAACAGCTTTAATGGCATACTTCAGAATAAAATTCTCTTTTACCGTTTTTGGAAACAAATCTGAAGTTGAAAAACACGTAAACAGGATCAGAAAAACCAACATGGCAATAACTACCGGACTTTTCTTTTCCTGAATCAAAAACCAGATGACAGCACCTGCCACAGCAATGATATAGGTAGGTGGTTCAGAACTGGAGCTGAACAACACTACAAACAATAATGATGATGCTAAAATAGACAGTTTAAAACCTAAATACTTGTACTGACTGATTCTCAGGTAAGGTAAAAAGAAAAGCGGAACCCCAATAGCCAGAAATATCGTATTGGGAATGGCAGCATCTCCCAGCACTCTTCTCACAAATCCCATCAGGGAAATATCCTGAAAGTTTCCAAGCTGCTGGTTTTCCATATTTTTATGTTTCAATTCTACAAACCAGTCTACATAAGACTGCAAACCGAAATGGAAAGATGAATACAACATCGGAATAGCCAGAAATGCTAAAGAAATAACAATAAAGGAAAGTATGAATTTCTTTTTATCTTTTATGAAAAAGAATGAGGAAAGCCCTACAATTCCATAGATTTTTACAAAGAAACCTATGCAGATTGATAAAGCAGACTGCACTTCTTCTTTTCTGTAAATATGAGCTGCCGAAAGAATAATCAATCCTGCCAATGCCACATTAAACTGCTGGTGGAGGCTGGAGGTGATAAACTCCTGTAAACAAAGCCATAAGAAAAAGGATTTATTTCTTTCTGAGAACGGTAATTTTTTTGCTGCCAGTAGGAAAACCAACACATTCGCTACATTCCACAGGATTAAACCCGCCCAATCCGGAAGCATTGCAAAGGGAGCAATAATGGCGCTAAAGAATACCCCATAATGATTAACATCCAGATATTCCGGGTAAGAAAGATAAAGGTTTCTCTCTTTAAGGGTGTTAAAAAAAACGTTCTTAAAAATAAGGTAGTTATTGTAAGCACGCTCTCCCCTGGAATATTTTGACAAGGCTGTAGCAATGGCAGTAATAATATAAACCCCAAATATATATTTAGGGTTTAGTATAAATGATGAAATTTTTTCCTTCAATGTGGCATTTTTTATGGTTGTAAACTATACAGCTACATTATTTTCCCTTAAAGCATCATTAAGTGAAGTCTTCTTATCTGTAGATTCTTTTCTCTGTCCAATAATAAGAGCACATGGAACCTGATATTCTCCGGCTGGATATTGTTTGGTGTAACTTCCAGGAATTACTACTGAACGTGCAGGCACTCTTCCTTTTATTTCAACAGGCTCATTTCCTGTTACATCAATAATTTTTGTAGATGCCGTCAATACAACATTAGCTCCCAGTACGGCTTCTTTTTCCACATGTACACCTTCTACAACGATACATCTTGAACCAATGAAACAATCATCTTCAATAATTACCGGAGCAGCTTGTAACGGTTCCAATACACCACCGATACCCACTCCACCACTCAAGTGTACGTTTTTACCGATCTGTGCACAGCTTCCTACTGTAGCCCAGGTATCTACCATAGTTCCTGAATCTACATAAGCCCCGATATTAACATAAGAAGGCATCAGAATTACTCCTGAAGCTACAAAAGATCCTTCTCTTGCAATGGCATGAGGTACAACTCTTACTCCTTTTTCTGCATAATTTTTCTTTAAAGGAATTTTGTCATGAAATTCAAATGGTCCTACTTCAATAGTTTCCATTTTCTGAATTGGGAAATACATTACTACTGCTTTTTTCACCCATTCGTTTACCTGCCATCCATTTTCTGTAGGTTCAGCTACACGAAGTTCTCCGGAATCAAGTAAAGAAATCACCTCTCTTATCGTTTTCTGGCTCTCTTCATTTTGTAATAAATCTCTGTTATCCCAAATGTTTTCAATTGTTTGTTGTAACGACATGTTTCTTATTTAAATTAGTTTGAAAAATTATACGGCCAAAGATACAAAAAAGTTCAGCAAAATACCTGTTAACTTTATGCTTTTGACTAAAGGCCCAGCATCCGTCCAACCCTCTTTTTATAAGTTAGATAGCCTGTCCGTTTTTGGAAATCTGGGTGGTTGTTGTTCAGTATAGATATTTGCCAGCTCCTGAGACTTTCAGAAAGAAGCTGATATCATTGTTTTTTTAAGGCTCCACGGGACACATCCAATGTGGTAAAACAATATATCGTATAAAGGCAGCAATTCCTAATGACATCAATGAGTACATATTACAGAACTCTTTGAGCATGGAGATAGGCTTTATTCCAATATTTTTCGTTCAGGGATGAAATAATCACTCCTTTTGAGGTAGAGGCATGGATAAACTTAACTTCCCCATCAGGTCCTATATCATGAACAATTCCTACGTGGGAAACCCTGCTTCCTCCTGCTGTTGCAAAAAACAACAAATCACCGGGCTTAACATCGGTAATGTCTATATTTTTCCCGGCATCGGCCTGATCTGATGATCTTCTTGGAAGGTTGAAAGAATTTTCTTCAAACACTTTTACCGTAAACCCGGAACAGTCGAATCCGGAAGATGTATTTCCTCCAAATTTATAGGGAGTTCCAATATATTTCTCTGCATCTTTCAGAATATCATTCGCCGATCTTGGGACTTTTCCGTCAAATTTAGAATCAAGTCTTCTAAGGTTTTCAGATTTTGCCACCATTTTAGATCCGGATTTTTTATGGGCAGAAACGCTTTTTGATGATCCACAGGAAACAACAATAGCAGAAGCTATCATGAGAACAGACAGCTGTTTTACTCTTAGTTTTTTTACAAATAATTCCGATCCCATACTCCTCTGATTTTTACTTAATTAACTATTTATATACAAATATACATTTTATAATTTAATTATAAAATAACTATACTACAACTATATGATAAATATATGTTAAAATTTAAATTCCCATTATTTATTCCTATATTTGGATTCAATTTGGCAATAATAATATGGCAACGTATGAAAGTCTCATCAAGATCAAAGGAACTGTGGGTGACCTGGTTTTTTATAATCTGAACGGCAAGAATGTGGTTCGGAAGAAAAGTGGTTTTAATAAAACGGCTTTTAAAAAGAAAGCGTCATATGAAAAAGTAAGACAGAACAGTTCGGAATTTGGGCACTGTTCTAAAGTCGGAAAAATCATACGGGCCGGTTTGACTGCCTATATTAAAGAAGCAGGAGATCCCCTCCTCTACCAGAAGTTTGCTAAGGTAATGACCGAAATTAAAGACCTAGACATCTTATCTGAAAGAGGTAAAAGGACTGTAAAAGAAGGATTAAAAACAGAAGAAGGAAAAGCTCTTCTCAGAGGATTTCCGTTTGGGAAAACAAAAAAATTATTAGTAAAAGTTCAGGATTACACTCTTTTTCCGGATGAAAGCTCAGCATCATATATGGCTGATATTCTGACGATCAGATTGGATTTTGAACATTACACGGCTGAATATGCTGAAGAGCATATTATTCTGGAGAATAAGCAAAAGATCAGTTTTAAAAAGCAGTTTTCAGAAGATGATTTTCTGATTTGTTTTGTGGCCCTGAAAAAAGAAGACCATACGATTACCCATATGGGATTTGTATAAATAAAAAAGTCTGCAACTTTCTGCAGACTTTCTATTTTTATTTTTTATCTCCTTTCCAGCTTCCTGATTTTGCAGGGGTGGGAAGTGAGTTGGACCAATTTCCATTTCCTTTTTTATCCGTATTTAAGGTTCCTCTGAAATCTCCTTTTGACGGAAGCCCTACTACTGCATTTAAATCTCCTGAAGTACTTAGATTACCGGAAATATTGTAATTTTCATCATTTACATCGGAATGCATGGTACCTGTCACTTTTCCGGCATTATCTACCACAATGTTCCAGACTCCCTTATCACTCCCCTCGTAGGTTCCTGACCATGTTCCTATATAATCATAGATAGTGTCATCATCAGAGCTACAACCGATAAATAAAAACGCCGTTAATAAAAGTAAAAAAAGTTTCTTCATAGTTTCAGTAGTTTTATAACCTAAAATCCTGTTATTCCCTGTTCCATTTTGTTCAAAAAGCATCCTGTGACAAAGAATAGTGTTTAATATTTATTATTTTTTGTTCGTGCAAATCTACTAATTTTTTCTTCAAATTGTCTGAATTTTAATCAGCAGACAATATGTTTATTAAAAAACAACATATTTCGGCTAAAATACAAATATTTTTCAAACAATATCACGGATCGGAATTTTTGAGTTAATCTTTCATTTATAAGTTTAATTTATCCTTAATTAATTATTATATAGCTATTAAGTTACTATATTATATATTTTTATAGAATTAATATCTTAAATTATATATATTTCCTATCTTAGTGAAAAATTAGACAGATTTAATTTAATAACATGAAAACAAAAACTATTTTTGTGGCAGTGCTTGCATTTTATGGCAGTGTAAGCGCTCAGGTAGGAATTAATACAACTACTCCTACTCAGACATTAGATGTAAATGGACAGGTAAGAGTACGAGGGTTGGCAAATCCTGATAAAAAAATTGTTTCAGCAGACGCACAGGGAGTTCTTACCTTATTATCCCCTGAAGAAATTTTTTCTCCAAAAGCTATACTCAACACTTCTACATCTCCTGCTGAGCAAAGATCCACTATCTATGAAGGACATTGTTTCCAGCCTTCAGATAATGCTTCTTCGTGTACTGTTATTGTTAACCATTACAGTTCGTGTGCCGGTTTTACCAATGCTGTGGACACTCAAATTGTAGTTGGACAGGGAATTAATACAGGAAACGGGCAGTTCTTAGGCACCTGGTCGGCCCGATTCATCGACAATAAGGGATTTTTCGGTACGGCACCTGTGGCCAACCAGATTCCTCCCGACTATCCAAGAATTTCCTATCCAGCCCCTAACATGGCCAATTATCTGGGAAGCGGATCATTCTCCGGACAATGTAACACCGACCTGGTTACTACCATCAATCAGACCACCGGGGATATAAAAATAGAATCTGTGAAACGAAGTATGTTTGCACATCTTGTCTATCTTATTTCAGTAGCGCGTTCGAAAAGTCTATAATACCTATATAATTGATTTCAATGAGGAGCCGCAATCTGTTGTGGCTCTTTTTTTAAAAGAAACATCTGTATTTGTTTTAAGTACTACAAAATCATTGCTATTTCTAAGTTTTTTAATCCGTTTACAACCATAAGACACTGCTTATTGTATGATTTGCAAATTTTAATAAAGCTTCAATCTTTTTGTACATTTGCTTTATCATAAACAGTTGCACTCAGCTTCACCTGACCTGATTTCAAATATAAACCAACAGCTATCCCAATGACCACCAGGAAAGAAAATTCAACAAATAATCACAACGAAATGTACTGGAAAAGCAATTGTGGGCTGTCCGGTACTTTAGCAATAATAGGAGGAAGATGGAAAATTAACATCCTCGCCTACCTGCTCAATCACCCCAGGCTACGGTATTCTGAACTTAAAGAAAAGCTTGTTGGAATTTCCGAACGGGTATTGAGTGCCAAATTAAAAGAGCTTGAAAATGATGTTCTGATAGAAAAGATTGAATATGAAGGATTTCCTCCTAAAGTAGAGTACATTCTAACAGAAAAAGGAAAGTCTTTAAAAGAAATCTTTGATTTGATGGACCGTTGGGGAGATCAGGCCATCGAAAAACCAGATGAATAAAAATAAGGAAGCTGTAACGGTTTGTTAATTTTAAACCACGAATACACGTATAAAATGTTCGCATATTCGTGGTGTAAACTAAAAGGTTACCTCAATTTTGAGACGCTCTTTTACAATGCTGCTTAGACCATAATTTTAAAGTTCTTATCGAGGACCAGTAAAACAACTGAAATCATACACATCAGTAAAGAGCTGTAATAATGATTGTACTCATTGTGAGCCATGTGAGCAGTGAAAGCTCCTATGGCAAAAGGAAATAAATACAGTGCTGCTATATTTCTAAACTGAGGTTTAAATAGGCCTACAACCAACATAACAACTCCCAATAATTCTAATACTCCTATAAGAATTGTCGAAGGAATATTAAATCCTAAAGATTTCATACTTTGCATCATAGAGGTCTTTTGAAAGACCTTATACAAAGAAGCATACCCAAAAACATACAGATAATAGGCATAGCCCGCCCAGTAAATAACGGTTTTTATAATTTCCATTTCTTTTTTTTACAAATTTCATAAAAAGAAATATTTTTCCTGTTTACTTACTAAATTGTAGGAAAAGGGAAATTTTGAAAAAAAGAACAGGTCTCTATAGCAAAACTGAAAAAATGGGGTGTTTTAACAGGACTTTTCACCTTGAATTCCCTAAGGTAATTTTAAATCAAATCAGAAAACACCCAAAGTCTGTGAGTGATAGTAACTAAGAAATTTGGATTAATTTACATGAAATTGGCTATCTGTGTCAACATTTTAAAATTGAGCAGCTGTATTTTCCGGCCTTCCATCAAGATAAGCTGATCTTTTTTAAAATCATGAAGTATACGTGCCAATGTTTCATTTGCTGTACCGGCCATATTGGCTAAGTCTGCTCGGGATAGTGTGATAAATACATCGTCTTCTGCTCCGTTTCCTTTATATTTATTATGTAAAATAAGGAGACTCAGAGCCACCCGCTCTCTGACAGTACGCTGTGACAATACCGTCATCAAATTGGCCATCACACTGAACTCATGGCTTAAGCTTCTTAAAAGCAATCTTGAAAATACCACGGACATATCCAGTAATTTGAGAAAGTCTTCTTTTGAAATAAATGAGATCATTGAATTCTCAAGAGTCTGTGTGGTATCTCCATAACATTCATTGCTTAAAATAGCTGAATATCCAAAAAACTCTCCTGAATTGTAAATATAAATGATCTGCTCCCTCCCCTCATTATCTACTTTATACTTTTTTACTTTCCCTTCTTTTAAATAAAAAATACCACTGGGTATTGTTCCATCGGTAAATATCGCTTCATTTTTGCGATAATTCCTGTTCTGCATTACGCCCTGAAGCAGCTCTTTATCACTCTCCGGCAATTCGTCAAAAAGGTATTGATTATTAAAGATAAATTTTGAAATCATAGGTTAGAACAAAATTAAGCAATTTTCAGCTATGCAATTTGATTTAAATCAAATTTTATCACGATCTAGGTCATCATAAGTCTCAGCTAAACGATCTACTTTTACACCGGCAATTAAATAAAAGAATTATAAAAAATGAAGATTCCTGAAAACCTCTTGTATACAGAGGACCATGAATGGGTAAGATTAGAAAATAATACGGCATACATTGGAATTACTGATTTTGCGCAACGTGAATTAGGTGATATAGTCTATATTGAAATCGAGACACTGGGAGAAAATTTAAAACAGCATGAAGTATTTGGAAGCGTGGAAGCCGTAAAGACTGTATCAGACCTTTTCCTGCCTGTGCCCGGTGAAATACTGGAGATCAATCCCAAACTGGAAGCCAACCCGGAACTTGTGAATACCGATCCCTATGGAGAAGGCTGGATGATCAAAATCAGAATCGAAAATATTTTTGATACAGAAGGTTTACTGAGAGCTAAATCATATGCATCTTTAATTGGCAGATAATCTCATAAAACTCTAATAACCAGGAAAACAACATTCATAAAATAAATTTGATTCCTATGCTTATTCCTAAGAATCTTTATTATACTAAATATCATTTATGGCTAAGAAAAATAGGATTGTATGATTTCTGCATAGGAATTACTGATTTTGCCCAGAAAGAAATTGGTGAAATCAATCTTATTGAAATCAATCTGGAGGAAAAAACAATAGGAGAAAAGGAACCATGGGGCTTTGTTTATGGAACTCACAAAACTTTTCCCCTTATTTTGCCCGGTGAGTTTACCATTACAGATGTCAATATCATGCTGAACGAAAAGCCTTCACATATTAATATAGCTCCTTATAGTTATTGGTTTTTGAGTATTTCAGCCGATATTTGCACCAGTGAATTTTTGACCCATAAAGAATATATTCAACTTATCAAATGATTTTTAATGATCTCAAATTAAATATTGATGTTAAAGACAGTACTTTTAATGAACTTTATCCAAGTCATATAAAAGAGCTGGCAAGCCGTCATTGGACACCCATTGCTGTTGCAAAGATAGCCGCCGAATATCTCGCCCAGAAGCCTGATACTAAAATACTGGATATTGGTGCCGGTGTCGGAAAGTTTTGCCTGGTGGGGGCAGCTTCTACCAAAGGGATGTTTTTCGGTGTTGAACAAAGAGCTTCCCTCACGAAGATCTCAAAAAAGATAGCTTCCCGTAATAAAATCGATAATGTAGAGTTTATTCATGCCAATATCAATGAAATTTCCTTTTTGGATTATGATGCCTTCTACTTTTTTAATTCTTTTTATGAAAATATAGATACCACATGTTTAATAGACAATACAGTGATGCCGGAGAAAGATTTATATTATGCTTATTCGGACTACGTAAAGGAACAGCTTGATAAAACTCCTGTAGGTACCCGTCTGGTTACGTATTGGAGTAAATGGGATGAGATTCCTAGCAGTTTTGATATCGTGGGTACCGACTGTAATGGATTACTGAACTTCTGGAAGAAAACAGTATAATCAATTCCGAAATGAATGGAGCCTGTCTAATGACAGCAGGTTACCCCAATTCAGAAAGTAGATGATCACTAAGATTCTCTATAGATTTTCTGATTACAACTGACAAATCAGCAATAAAGGTAATATTACCAATATGCGGTCTGGATATTATATATTTTTTTGGAGTATTACTACGATCTTTTTTGTAGTAATACTTTTTTTCTCAGAGAAGTATCTTACTTATCACGATGTTTCTTTACAAAATTGAAGGCTTTTATTGTATACCTATTCCTTTAACTGAGGAGTGGCTAATTAGGTTTGGCTTTGAAAATAATGACGGAGAAAAGTATAATCCGAATGATGAATAGGTAGAGCAATTTGAATATACATTAGATATCATAGAGCTTTCATATGCAAACCGTCTAAAGGCTGGATAATCAAGTTGGGAAATTATGATGATGAGATACGTACACCAGCTCCAAAACCTTTTCTTCGCACTTAAAGGAAAAGAGTTAACAGTAAGCAAATAGTTTTTCAAATAGTTTTTAAGGAATCCCATAATTATTTTGTATAATATTTTCCTTTCTTTGACCAAAATTATGAAATGAAAAAAATTGTCTTTATATTGGGACTTGCCTGTTATTCATGTGGAGATAAATATGAAGGTCAAATTATTTATAAGACAACAATTCCTCCATACATGATTAGTAATATTGCCAAGTCCGATATAGATATAGAAGCCGACACAGATAGACAAGCAAAAATTCAATTTGTTACGAGGGCTACAATTTATAATAATGTTTCCCCTTACATTCAATCGGAATTTATTACCGGATCCTTGCTAAAAAACAAGAGAGGTATAAGTTATTTACTAGATCAGAATACAATTGACAGCATAAATATATCAATTAAAAGAATTACAGCACATAGAAACGGCTATTTCAATCCGTATAAACAAAAGTAAGCCCCAATTAGACTGCCCACAAAAAGTTAAACACTTTTTAAGGGCAGTCTACAAAGAGAAGGCATAAATTTTAAATTCTTGAATGTTTAAGTGTAAATTTTTTGAACCTACTACCATACATCAATTTGAGACGATCACAACATTCATCAAATAACTCGTGATCTTCATCCCATTCATCTTCCGGGTTCAATTGTAAAAATCCATAGATTTTCCCGTCCACATCTAAAACATCTAAATAATGTTTCGTTTCCTTTCCATTTTTAATGGTTCTATAAATTATCATTTGTTAAATTTCCCACTGTTATAAGGTACTATCTCTAATATAGTGATTTAGATCAGAAAAACAAATAGTTATATAGAATATTTTTATATTTTTTTGGAGGGCAGCGGATTTTCTTTCTTAATCACCTCTTGCATCTTATCCACTTCCTTTATACATATGATATTTTAATGCTAACTTTTCATCGTCAGCCATGAGGTTGCTAAAATACTTGATGATGTAACTGGCAGTTTCTTTGTCCATACTTAGTAAATATAGTCAATGCAGAACCTTTTACAAATATTTTTGCCATTGATCTATTTTAAATTCGTTGTAAAGAAACTTTCCAATTTATCAAATGGAATCACATCCACTTTATCATACAAATCTACGTGAACTGCATTTGGAATGATCATTAATTCTTTAGGTTCATTTGCAGATTTAAATATATCTTCACTGAAATATCTGGAATGAGCCTTTTCACCGGCAATCATAAGAATAGATCTTGGCGAAATTTCTTTCACGTAAGTCAATATCGGCATATTCATAAACGACAACGGATTAGTTACCAACCATGCTCCGTTTGAGTTCACAGAATTTACATGAAAGCCTCGTAGTGTTCTGTAATAGTCAAAATATTCTTTTACAAATTGTGGTTCATCACCTTTCAGGGATTCCGGCAGATTTCTTGGTCCATTGGCAGGCTTTCCGTTTTCAGCGTCTTTCCAACGTTGCTGCCCCAAATCTTCCAATGTTTTAGTGCGTTGTTCTGATGTTACAGAGTCGCTGTATCCTTTCGACATCAGTCTTGTCATATCATACAGACTTGTTGTGGCAACGGCTTTCACTCGTTTATCAATTGCAGTGGCGTTTAATGCAAATCCTCCAAAACCACAAATCCCAATAATCCCAATTTTATTCCTGTCAATGTTTTTCTGTAACCCTAAAAAGTCAACTGCAGCACTGAAATCCTCCGTATTAATTTCCGGTGAAGCTACATTTCTGGGTTCGCCGCCACTTTCGCCAGTATAAGATGGATCAAATGCCACAACGGCAAAACCACGTTCAGCCATCTGGTTGGCATATAATCCTGATGATTGCTGCTTTACGGCGCCAAATGGTCCGCTAATAGCCAATGCTGCTAATTTTTCATTTCCTGCCCTTTTTGGCAGATATAAATCACCACTCAATGTAATGCCACAACGGTTTTTGAAAGTTATTTTTTGACGGGTTACCTTATCGCTTAATTTAAATGTATAATGTTCTTTTGATGTATTCATTTCTGAAGGTATTGATTTTTTCTGGGCCAAAATATGGGTGAACAAAAGCACGGCAGCTATCGATAATAATTTTATGGTATTCATTTATTCATTATTTGTTGATTATAGTCTCTACAACTGTTGCTAAAACAATAAGTTGATCATCAGTAATTCCGGTATTCCTGCCCATAGCGATGTGAGATTTCAATTGCGGTTCTAATCCTTTCATTGAAGATAAAGCTGCAATGGTAATGAGTTCTCTTTGCTGATGAGTAAGAACATCACTTGCAAAAATATCGGCAAATAAATGTTCTTTTAAAAATGCGTCCATTCTTGGTGCAAATTCTCCAAATCCCGGAGCAGGCTTTATTTGTGGCGTATTACTTAAAACTTCCAATACTTTTCTTCCCTGTTCATATTTATCAGGTGGATTATTTTCGGTAATAATTTTTTCACCTTCACTATCTGCTATTCCTTTGGCTTTTCGATCTTCAACAACCGTTTTAAATGCATTAATTGCATTAAGACTTCGTGGAAAACCACAGTACGCATACAATTGTACCAGTTCCTCTTTTATTTCATTAATGGTTAATCCATTATCCAGTCCTTCATTTAATTGGATTTGAAGATCTTCCAGGTTTCCTATTGCCGTTAATGCAGAGATTTTCACCAAACTCTGCTGCCGGCTATCCAGTCCTTTTTTAATTTGTGCGTTCATAATTGTTGCGCTTAAAATGATTACAAAAAAAGTGGGTATATACTTCCAATTCTTCATCCTTTTTTAATCTGCTTATTAGCCTCACTGTATTCTTCATCAGTTACAGGTTCAAGCCAGACATTTTCATTCGTTATCGGATTACATGTAACACCGAGATGGGAAAACCAGCTTTTTGCCGTTGCTCCGTGCCAATGCTCCACATCAGGTGCAATTTCTACAATATCTCCTGACTTCAGATGTATGGCACGCTTTCCTTTTTCCTGATACAATCCTTCACCGCCTACGACAATTAAAATCTGTCCTCCAGTGTGCTTATGCCAGTTGTTTCTACAGCCGGGTTCAAAGGTTACGTTTGAAAGGGGCACATTTAAATCCTTCTCTGTAGTAAGCATTGCCAGGTAAGATTTACCTGTAAAATATGGTGCATATTCAGTATTTTCTTCACCCGTAGGAAAATCGCTTATTTTGGGAATTTCTGTTTTCATATTTTTTTATTTTTATTATTGACGGTGTATAAACCGAAAATATGGGTTACCAATTGCCTGACGCTTAATTTTTGATTTAGGAGTAAATATCTTTAAGAAATTTTGCAGGTATTCCACCGACAATGCTATTGTCGGGAACATTTTTAGACACCACCGCTCCGGCTGCTACAACTGCATTCTCACCAATTGTCACACCAGGTAAAATGGTCGCGTTGGCACCGATCCATGCATTTTTTTTGATAAGGATAGGTTTGCCAATCAGTCCTTTTCTATCTTGAGGGTTTAACGGATGGTTTTCGGTAATAAGGCTGACTTTTGGACCAATTAAGACATCATCCTCAATCGTAATTCCACCTAATGCTAAAAAAGTACAGTCAAAATTAATAAAGACATTTTTTCCAATGCTGATGTGCTTGCCGTAATTGATGTAAATTGGTGTGAATACGGCAACATCCTGAATTTCTTTATCTAAAATCCTGCTTAATAGTTGCATAATTTCCTCCGGATCCGAAGAAGCATTCATCTGTATAAGTAATGCTTTCACAGCAAATGCTTCCTCTCTTAGTCTGGCTATTTGTAAATCATTGGGAAATATCGTTTCACCAGCTAAAAGCCGTTCAAAAATATCTTTCTGAACAGAAGTAGAATCGGGGATGTTATTTAAATCTGACATTGTATTTGGATTTGATTACCAAGTACAAAGTTAATACCTCCTTTGAGCAGAGTGGTAATGATTATCAAACCAAAGATTAAGAAAATCAAACTTCCGACAAACGAAAAGCAGTCGGATTAGTTCCTGTAAATTTTTTAAAGAAATTATTGAAGTAGGTTGGATAGTCGAATCCCAGGGCGTAAGCGATTTCTGAAATACTCCAGTCGGTGTGTAGCAAAAGGGTCTTGGCTTCCATAATAATTCGCTCAGTAATGTGCGATGTTGTAGATTTTCCTGTGACTTCTTTTACAACCCGGTTCAGATAATTGGTGTGTACATTGAGATGTTGGGCGTAATGCTGTGCAGTTCGTAGCTGAAGTGGGTTTTGGATAGTTTCAATAGGAAACTGCCTTTCCAATAATTCCATGAAAACGGAAGTCAATCTTGAAGATGCATTCTTATTCTGTTCGTAATTTTCAGAAGGCTCCATCTTCAGAGATTCGTGGATGATGAGACTGATGTAATTGCGAATCAACTCATCTTTAAATACATAATCACTCTCCTGCTCTGTTATCATTTTCTGAAATAAGGTATTGAGAAAAAATCTTTGTTCCTCAGTAATTTTCAAAACGGGTGTTCCGCCAATTTTAAAAAATGAGGACTGCTGTAAACTTTCCGAACGCTCAGAGTTTTTAAAAAATTCTTCAGAGAAAAGAATAGTGTAGCCGGCATAAGTTGTTGAAATGGTTTCCCACGAATAAGGAATATGCGGGTTTCCAAAGAAAAGGATTGTTCCTTCCTGCTCATACGTTTTGTCAGTGTAATGAATTTTGCTTCTGCCGGTCGTCAGGCAAATTTTATAAAAATCTTTTCTACTGTAAGTCCTGGTCTCAGCACCATCTTCTTCTATTTGAAATGCTTTAAAGCCTTGCAGTTTAAGCTCATTATTAAATCTGGAAACTTCTCTTGTCACCTTTTCTTTCATAATGCAAAGTTAAGAAATTCAAATACGTAACATTTACTTTTTTATTTGCCATATTTATATAATTTTGCTTGGGAAAGCGTTCTCATTTCAGTAAGGGTCAAGTGAGCAATCCATCCCTTAAGCAACTACAATATCTCTCGGTAAGCACTTGATACTCTGAGCGAATATCTCAGGGGAAAATAGTAGAATTGCAGATATTCGATGAGGTTATATGCGCAAAACATGATTTTTACGTTCTTTAAAAAAATAATTATCGAAAAATGGAATTCAACCCCAACAATCCCGTTATACAGCTTTGTATGCAAGGTATACAGCTGGAAGAAACTGAAAATCCGGAAGAAGCAGGTAAATTATTTCTACAGGCCTGGGACAAGGCAACAAACGATTTTGAAAAGTTCCTTGCAGCCTGGTTTATTGGGCGGTGCCAGGTAAAGGTTCCTGACCAATTAAGCTGGTACGAAACGGCACTGGAGTTTGCTTTAAAAGCTGATAATGATGCAGTGAAAGGAGCTTTTATTGCTCTTTATTCAAAGATAGCTCAATGTTATGAAGAACTTGGCGATATTGATAAAGCAAAAAAGTATCATGAATTAGCATTATCATCTGTAAACCAGCCTTCAGATAAGGGACCCTTTTACCATGGTACACGAGCAGATCTGGAAGTAGGTGATCTATTGACAGCTGGACGTACTTCCAACTATCAGTCGGAGCTCGTAATGAATCACATCTACTTTACAGCACTGGTTAACGGAGCAGGATTAGCTGCAGCTTTAGCCAGGGGCAACGGGGCTGAACGGGTTTATATTGTTGAGCCCAATGGCAGTTTTGAGGATGATCCCAATGTCACTAATAAAAAGTTTCCCGGCAATCCTACACGTTCCTACCGTACCAGCGAGCCGCTGAAGATCATCGGAGAAATAAAAGATTGGCAAAGACAGACACCTGAGCAATTACAGCAGTGGCAGGAAAAATTAGCGAAGAATAAAGGAGAGATCATTAATTAAATTATTACCATTTGCAGAAAAGGGGAATCCTTTGTTAAAATAGTTCAGTCTTGTAACAACGAGCCGTTAGATATTTTACAATAAGCTAGACCTGAAGTTAATATTATAAAGACCTGAACGTATGCTTGGATAATCTGTAAAAAAATACCGGATTATCATTCCCCATTTTTGCAGCAGAGGTGCTTTTGCAATTTCGAAACTTCTAAGCATTCTTTTAGCATGAATTCTTATATCTTCTGAAACCTCTTTTTCACTTTGCATCCAATTGTTAACCTCTTTCCAGAGTATCGCTTTTGATATTGCCGGATTTATTTCCCGGTTGTCTACTTTTGTTATTCTGTTACTTTCATGCACTCCCCTTATAGCCACAGCCTGATCTATAATCCCGGGATACAGATCGAGATAAAACGATAAGCGGAAAAGGAATTCAGTATCTTCATGAAGCTGTAAGCCCGGCCTGAAAAAAGACCCCATTTTTAACAGGGCTTCTTTTCGCAGGGTAAGCGTGTCAATACTGAAAAGACCAAAGGTTCCAAGCATATGAAGCTGACCTTTAAAAACATCCTTCGGTTCATATTTTTTATAAACTGTTGTAAGCCTTTCACCAAATAACCTGTAATACTGTTTTTTTGCTTTTTCAGAATAATAATGTACACCAAGCGCACCATACACTCCCTCAGTTTTCTTATTTTTAAAAAGCTCTTTTTCAGCATCAAATCGATTCGGTAGAAAGTAGTCGTCAGCATCCAGGAAAGCAATAAAATCGCCCGTTGATTTTTCAATCCCCAGATTTCTGCTGGTTCCGGCACCATGATTTCTCTGATCCGCATGTTGAAAAAATTTTACTCTTTCATATTTTTCAGCTAGTCCAATGCAAATTTTAAGTGCATTATCAGGTGATCCATCTTCAATAAGGATAACCTCATAAACTTCTTTAAATTGCAATGCAGAATGTACTGCATTTGCAACATATTTTTCTGCATTATAAACAGGAATAATAACGGAAATTTTCATGCGATTAATTATAATTTGTGTTTTTGTATTTTGTTTTTAAGCTTGTTTAAACTAATTAAAAACTGAGTCACAAAAGCTGAGTGTTCAAGAAACTTTGTGGCTTTTGACTATGTCAAATCTTCAGTTTGTGGTTAAAATAAAAAGTCTAAACAAGTTCTTTATAAACCCGCTATTTCTATAGATCCGAAATCCATATATGTCCCGAAACAGCCGCGGGTGTAGCTTTCGATCAACAAGAAACAATAATGTTATCTTTATTGTGTACACTTTAATGTTATCCTGATGCTGTGGTAATACATCAATTAGAAAACATATCAGGTGTCTCCTAAAAGTCGTTATATCAAGTGTCGGAAGAGCCAATTTTTGAAGATATTTCTGTTTTTATTCTATATTAAATTCAAAAGAATAATCTTAGAAATACGGTAAGTGGCTTGACCTCAGAAGACAGAAAGGATACCTATCTGTCATCCAAAAGTCCGTTTAAAATATCAGATGAAATAGAAAATAAAGCAGTTCATTATTAATAGTATTATTTTAGCTGGTCCTACCGGTATTGTACAATTTTAATCTGCTTTCCAATATATCTAAATGAGAATCTGTAAAATCAAGATGGGTAACAAAGCGTACCAGGTTTTTCCCAAAAGGAGAACATAATATATTCTTTTCCTTCATTCCGGCTACAAAACTTACTGCCTCTCTATCTTCGGGGAGCTCTCCTATTACAATATTCGTTTCAACGGGATATAAGCGTATAATCTCTGTATAGGCAAGTAATAAGTTGCCTACTTTTTTTGCTCTTAAATGGTCATTTTTAAGCAGGGAAACATGATGGTCAAGAGCGTAAATACCTGCTGCTGCCAATCCTCCAGCCTGTCTCCATCCTCCTCCCATTGCTTTTCTGGCTCTTCTTGCCTGTTTAATGAATTCTAAAGAACCAATAAGTACAGATCCTACAGGGCATCCCAGTCCTTTTGACAGGCAAATGGATATGCTGTCAAACACCTCACCGTACTCCTTAGGAGTCTCTGAAGTTTCAGTTAAAGCATTAAATAATCTGGCTCCGTCTAAATGTAAAATAAGTCCATGGTCAGTACATATTTTTTTTATTTTTTTTATCTCATCAAAATTATAAATACTTCCGCCTCCTTTGTTTGTAGTGTTTTCTAATACCACAAGCTTTGTTACAGGCTGATGAATATCATTAGGATTATTGATAGCATCTTTAACCAGAGCTGCACTTAATTTTCCATAATCTCCAGCCAGTGGCCGCACAGAGGAAAAAGCATTCATGGCAATTCCTCCTCCCTCATAAAGATAAACATGGGAAAGCTGGTCACAGATCACTTCATCCCCGGGTTTTGTGTGAACTTTAATTGCCAGTTGATTGGTCATAGTTCCGGTAGGACAAAAAAGAGCAGCTTCCATACCGAACATTGCTGCCACTTTTTCTTCAAGTTTATTCACCGTAGGATCTTCGTTGTACACATCATCGCCTAATACGGCATCATTCATCACACTTCTCATTTCCGGTGTTGGTAAGGTTAAGGTGTCGCTTCTTAAGTCTATTACTTCATTTTCCATATTGTAAAAAAAAAAAATTAAATAGTTGGATTGATTATTTTCATTGGAATGGACTAATCTTCAGCAGTAATCCGTTTTTTATGAACACTAAGCATAATTGTATAATGAACACTGTCAGAGTTTTTATGGGTTAGTTATATAAAATTTCAGATACTCAATCATCACCTTACCATCATTAGGTTTTTCAAAGGAGATAATCTTATTACTTATTATAGATCCGAAGAATTGTTATTTCAGCTTTTTGCAACAGAACTATTTCGGATTACTCGATTTGTATTTTTCCAAGGCAATAATACAAACAAAATTATTCTGTACGATCATAATAGCAAGCAGATAGGGTTAAAATGATAGATATCTACTATATGTTTTCATTTCCTGGCCTACTAACTTTGCACTTAAGATAATACCGGTATCCATCGGTTGAAAAAAAACACAATAACCTATCATTCTAAACAAGCCCTGAGCTAGTTCAAGATTTGTAATCATATAAATGGAAAAATGAAAAAAATATTAATTCTTACAAGTGCAATATTATATACCCTACATGCATTCGGACAGGTTGACATCAGTTCCTGTACTCCACATCCATCGAGTATTCTCACGGTAAAGGCCACCAATTTAAAGGACCAGTACAAAGGAATCCTTTTAAGTTCAACGACAACGAACCCGATCAATAACATATTAACCTAGCAATAGAATTGATAGCTACATAAATAATATGAAAGTAAATCAAGGTAATGCAACAACTCCTTAATATCTGATTCATCTACTAATCTACAGGTAATTTCTACGAAAAAACAATTAATCCAAAGAAATGCTATTGTTGGCCACATTTATCAATTTTCAACATATACCTACTTCCTCTGAAATATGCAAGTACCTTAATTAACTATATACAAGCTTTATTGAAGATATATTGCTTTACAATAATAATAATAATAATAATAATAATAATAATAAACATTATATACTTCCCTTTATTAACGATGAAAGGGAATATATAGATTTAATAACTAATTATACAAATTATGAAAAAGTCTTTTAACCTTTTAGCCATTTTCGCCCTCAGTCCATTGGTTTTCTCGCAAGTTGGGATAAACACTCAAAAACCTGAAGCAACTTTAGATGTAAGAGCAAAAAATCACACCGGAACCACTCCAGGTGATGTTACTGCAACAGATGGAGTATTAGTTCCCCGAGTATCTTCGTTATCAACAAATGGTACTGTAAATGGGCAGTTAGTATATTTGGTAGCAAATAATGGTAGTTTTACAAAAGGATTCCATTATTGGGATGGTATTTCCTGGGTATCAGTAGGTGGCGGAGGTAACGGTGATGGTGATGCCTGGGGAGTGACAGGAGAAGATCAAATTTCAAATGTTGGACGAACCGGAAGTGTGGCAATTGGTAACAATACCCCCGATCCCTATGCGAAATTAGATGTGTCTTCCAATAACCAAGGTATACTAGTACCCCGTATTAATCTAACTTCCAGTACACTTGACTTAAATTCCGATGGTGACGGAAACGTAGCCAATCAGCCTACAGGACTACTTATTTTTAATAGTGGGACTACTTTTGTAAAGGGATATTATTTCTGGAATGGAACCGAATGGAGAAGCATAAACAACTCCGTTGTTACAGCACCTTCCATTACGAGTTTAGGATGTGAAAATGCAATTTTAGATCCTAATATGTACCAAGCCGGCGTTGCGTATAACGGATATTTAAAAATCCCTTATACCGGAGGCAATGGAGCTGCCTATACTGAAGGCTCTACAATTACGGTTAACGGGCTGCAGTTTAAATTAAAACCGGGAACACTTGCCTATGGCTCAGGAGAATTTGTTTTTTCTGTTACAGGAACTCCGACTTTATCTTCTCCAGTAGCTACATCAATTCCTATTCAAGGTTCCGCAGGTAATAATTTAATACCATTTCTTACTCCAGCTTTAAATTGTACAGCTACTGTTGGAAATAACACTTCAACGGCAGCTGATATTAAAGTTGCAGCTGTTATGGATTATATGAAATTTGTAACCGACCCTGACACGAATGTTAAAGGCTTTGTTGTAGAAGCTAAGACGCCGGATGGGTTATATACTGTGAGAGTATTCATGAGACATTCACTACAAACTTCAGCTGCAACTATTAGCAACAATACAACTTCTACTAGTAGTACTAGTGAGAATAATGTCCAATTGCGAAATAATTCAACAATCACTAAAACAATTATGTGGAATTATACTACATTCTGGAGTAATTCAACTTCACAAGTACCATTCACTGACGCCGGAGGAGGTCTGCGAGTACCGCCTGCACAACCGGGTGGAGGTCAGGGAAATACATGGTCAACTATGTCTGCATCAAATGCAGGTGCATGGGGTAACCCAGGTATTTATAACGCAAGTAATAATGGACCAGAATATAGATACTATTCATGGATTGATAACACTGGATCTTCAAAAGTAGCCTATATTGCAACAATAATGTCCGGAAAGAGCCCATTTACATCACCAACAGAGCCTACTACACAGAAAGTATTCATCAGAATAGAACAAATTACCGGTGGATAAAGTAACAACATTTGGGATGGCAGGCAGGATATATTATCCTAGCTTAATTTAGTATTAGTCCTAAAATGATAAAAAACACAATCTATATATTTATTTGATTACAGGTCTATATAGACTTGTAATCAAATAAAAATGACAAGACCATACAGAAAATCAAGATTCATGGATTTTAAAAATATACATATAGGTCAGATTATTAAAAAAAGAGTATTGGAATCTGAAATTGATATTGTTCGTATCTGTAATTTTCTTAAATGTTCAGATGAAGAAATCGATACCATGTATACATTAAAAAGTCTTGATTCTGAACTCCTGTTAAGATGGAGTAAACTTTTGGAATATGATTTTTTCAGGATCTACAATCAGCATTTGATTTTATACGCTCCGCAAATATCAAGAAATCAATCTCAGGTAAAAAAAGAATCTGAATTGCCGAAATTCAGAAAAAATATTTATACCAAAGAAATTATTGATTTCATTGTGAACCTTATAGAAAGCGGAGAAAAAACCAGAGCGCAGGTTATTGAAGAATATAGAATTCCGAAAACCACATTATACAAGTGGCTTGAAAAATACAAATCATAAGAATATATCATCATACAATACAAAAAAATCATGGAAAGTATAGGACCCGATTATGTGAAGATTTTTTCAGATATCATTTCGAAAAAATTTCCGGAAAAAATTTCTGATTGCAGGCATTATCTGAGAAAGGAAAAACTATCTTCATTAGAAGTTATCACCCTTAACCGTATTATATTTCATGATGGCAATATACATAATGAATACAAATCCTATGATTATGAAAGCATTGCCAAAATATTGGAATATCAAAGAAAAAATAAGATGACTAACATAGCCACTGCATCAGCATTTAAACTCAGTCGGAATACTTTGGCGGCCTGGAAAAAGATGCATCAATAAAAGCAGTAAAGGAATTTACAAATAGCAGATTATTCATCAGTATGAAATATAACCTTACTGAAAATAAGATACATGGCTATGCTATTCAAACTTAATCTACAATTAAAATTATAAAACACCGCATCGGTATATTTTTTATTCATTCTATCATAGTGTTGTGACCTAATTTCTTTATATCATATTGTTTGGGATACCGATGCTTTGTTTTATTTAAGGCAATACTATAAGACGAAAGGTGTACATATAATAGAAAACCATAAAAAAAACACTTACAAAAAAGCAGCAATGAACTAACATGAAAAATAAATTATTATCAGGATTCATCATTGGTTTGATACTTACTGTAGTTTTATTCCTTATTGCATTTATCTCTAAACTGTAACAGGGATAATCCCATATGATGAATAACTTTTTCAGGAAAAGACCTCTTATCCTGTGGCTACTGGATTTTCATTGAATAGAATCATTCCCAAATTGAGATTTCAAAATTTCTAAAAATTAAAGACAGCAGTCTTTTTTATTACTTGGTATCAGGCCTTCACGCAAAAAAGGTTTCGGACATATCTATTTTCTTATTATTTAAAAAAATCACAATGAAAAAAATTTTAACTATTATTTTATCATTAGGCACGATAATGATATTTGGGCAGGAATCTTGCGCCTTTGACCGGGTTCAGCAGGAACTGGAAAGGAAAGATCCGGAAGTCCGGAAATCAAGAGAAGAGGCAGAAGCCCGTCTCTTGAAGATGAATGCAAAGGAATATCTTAATAAAATTGGGGCCACCTCTAAAAACGGGCTGTATACCGGACAGGTCTATGAAATTCCTGTTGTGATACATGTTATAGAGTCCTCTGATCCATCCAACGCTTCTCTCGTACGGACTGATGCACAGATTCAGGAATGGATAGACAACTGCAACAAGATATTTGCAACAACCTATGCTAATGGCTATTATCCGGAAGGCCAGGGAAATGATGGCGGAAATGTCATCCCTTTTAAACTGGTGCTCGCCAAAAGAACCCCACAATGTAGCACCACTAACGGAATCATAAGGTATAACGGAAGTAGCCTACCCGGATATGATGCCTCTGGTATGAGAGAATCAGGGGCCAACGGGCCTAATCAAAATGAAGTAAAAAGTATAGCCCCACACTGGCCTGAAAACTCTTATTTTAATATGTATCTGGTTATTGGCTTTGATGGAAACAAATGGTCTGACGGGGTTATGGGCTGGGCTGGCGCTCCTTCAAATCCCAATAGTGCCTATAATACTTTTATGAAAGTAAGTGCTATTACCATTAGCAATCAATCTGTTTTAGCACACGAAGTCGGGCATGCACTTGGCTTGGATCATGTTTTTTCCGGAACTTCTACCATTTCGTCTTCCCCACAGGCTTCAGATTGTCCTGATAATTCAAACTGTACGACCAGCAATGACAAAATATGTGATACGGAGCCTACCGCTAATCTTTTATACGTTTCGCCATTTCCTTCCAACACAAACATTAATCCATGTACAGGATCACCTTATCAGGGGATCCAGTATAATGTCATGAATTATACGGCCAGACCAAGGAAAATTTACTGCGGGGCAGAGAGAACGTGGTGTTGCTATGTTCATGCAGCGCCGGTCAAACTTAACCAGATCTTTAGGAGCAACTGCTCTCGATCCTGCTTCTCCTACACCCATATTAATTGCTACTGCCTGTAAACCTACTGGTATAACTAATCCAGCAAATCAATCAATGGGCCCAACCCGGGTTCAGCTCGGCACCATAGATAATGTATCTGATGCATTTTGGACGTATTCCAATGGACATTATTATGCGGATTACAGCCTGCAAAACTGCTTTACAAAAGATGTTTTTACAGATATCAGCGTTAATTTCAATGAGCTAAAGGTGAGTTTTGGCGGCTCTCCACAATATATAAAGGCCTGGATTGATTATAATAATAACGGCATTTTTGAAGATTCAGAATTGATTGGTGCTTCACCTAACAGGATCAATCCCAGCCAGTCACCTTATGTGATTAATTTTACACCTCCTGCTTCAGCAGTAAAAGACACGTATCTGAGGATGAGAGTGATCGCGGACAGGAATCAGAAAACTCCCTGCGAAAACTTAACGAATGGTCAAACGGAAGATTATTCAGTACGAATTCCGGGGGTTACTTTAAATACTATTGAGACGAACAAAGTAACAAATGCCGTTCATTATTCGTCAGATAATAATTCATTGATTCTTGTCAATAGTGGATCTAAAAAATTTGGCAGCTACGAAATTTATGATATCAGTGGAAAAATGATTCAAAAAGGAAAGTCTGAAACCAGCGAAATTACATTGAACTTCTATCATAAAGGAACTTATGTTTTAACATTTATAAAAAACGGTCAGAAAGTTTCTAAAAAGTTCATCCAATAAATCGGGCAGCAAACAGAACGGAAAAAAAAGACCTGTTCCTGCTCAGTAGAAAAACATATGATTATATATATTTTATCAGATTAAGGGACTTCAGAATCTGCATAATAAAAAGACTTTGTAACTCATAAATCTAAGTATGAAAAATAAAAAATTTTATTTCAATAAAAAGTATCATTTCTATGATAAGGATCAGAATATTCTGCTGCGGGAAGACCAGCTGATTGGGAAAAAAATGAATGACCTGGATTTCTTTTTCACCGATTATCAAGTACAAAGAATACATACCCAAGAGTGTATTTTTGTTTTGAAAAAATCGTTTTTCGGACTATTTAAATTGAGACTGTATTTATATCTTGATGAAGATACAGTGCATGATTATGATATTAAACCATAGTATGGTTTAATGATCAGTAAACACTTACACTATCTTAAACAAATTTTTTTATAGTTATAATATCAAACATAACTTTTGATAGGCTCCCATGCCTCTGTAACCTATAAATCTTTTATTATTCACAAAAATATACATCAAGAAACTGTATGCAGCAAAAAAATTATTGACTAAATTAAGTGACTACTGGTATAATTTTCGCAATAAAAAAGTATCCTTATATTAATTTTAATTAGGAAGAATATTATGGGAAAAAAAATTAACCCGATGGATGAAAAGCAGTTTAATGATTATTTTTATAAAAGAGATAGTCAACTGCCTGTGAACTATTTCGTTTTTTTCGAGGATTCAATTGAAAACGCTAAAAAGTTTTCTATAGGATCCTTCTTTTGGTTTATTATCAATGGGACCAATATGGAAATAGAGCGAACAAGTGAAAATATTGAACAGTTTACTCCTTTTAGGAAGGAAGACTGGATGGGCTCAAATCCTGAATTTTTTATTAATCTATTTCATCCGCAAGACAGACAATACGTTATGGCTGCACTTGTATTTGCTATCAATGCTCATATGCAGTTTCTAAGAGAGGGAAAAACCGATGTCTTATTCAATCATTACGGCAGAATGATTACCCGGGATGGAAATTATCGCTGGGTATTAATTCAATCTCCGACTCAAATTATTAATAATTTCGAAATACAAGCGTCTATATTATTTATTTACGATCTTTCCCATTTCATTATTCAAAACCTGCCCCTGCTTTCCATAATAGACTTTAGTGATAATGAAGTTCAGTATTTTAAGCATGTTGATCAGCAATTACATCAGATAGACACAGAAAAGCCAAATATAACAAATCGTGAGAAAGACATCTTAAAGCTTATGGCCCAAGGCCTCAATAGCCCCGAAATTGCAGAAAAACTTTTTATCTCTTATAATACGGTGGAGAATCATAAAAGTAACCTTAGAAAAAAAACAAATACTAAAACTTCGGCAGAACTTATTGCCTATACTATGAATCACAGCTTACTTATCCTTTAAATAAAGAGAATATCGATAGAGGACAGCTTAAAAAAATCATGATATGTAATGAAAGATCAGCTTCCTGTGAATTGAAAGATTTGCATTTTAAAATAAATATCATGATGCCTTTTTCTGACATTCTCAACAAAGGCTTCTGAAATTATAACTCTGTACAATGTTACTTATGAAATTGGTTTTTCAAGGCTTTATTTATATCAAATTGGATGTCACTACATTCAGTGCAATATGATTAAATCAGGGCCTTAAAAACCATGCTCAAAACCTTCTGTAATTCACCTAAAATGCTTATATTTGAGTTTATCTTTTCTGATATTTCCAATCAGGATTTGCCTTATACATTATGTAAGGGATCATCGATTTTCGAATCATTCAGTATGTTCCCCAAATATAAAATAAATGCAACAAATTATAAACGAAAAAAAAGTCTCAAAACCCTCTTTTTCAGAAGCTGTACAGTTTTGGTTCATCCTGGGGTGGATCAGTTTTGGAGGAACCACCGGTCATATTACGATTATGCATTCCTTTTTAGTTGATAAGAAAAAATGGATCAGTACCAGCAAATTTTATCATGCCCTCAACGCCTGTATGGTCTTACCCGGCCCGGAAGCTCATCAGCTGGCTATTTATATTGGCTGGAAGCTCCATGGTATAAAAGGCGGCATAATAGCTGGTTTATTCTTTATCTTACCCTCAATATGTATTTTACTGGGACTGAGTTTAATATATGCACTCTACGGAAATACACCGCTGTTAACATCTGTATTTAATGGATTAAAACCCGCCGTTCTGGCTATAATTTTATTTGCAACATGGAAAGTAAGTCAAAAATCCCTCCTTACTCCCCTGCATTTTTTCGCCGCATCGATGGCTTTTTTATTGTCGTATTTTATTCATATTTCAATGCCCTATATCTTATTTGGCATTATCATCTTAGGAATTACTGTCAACCTGATTTTTCCCAAACTTTTAATTCCTAAAGCAAGAAATAAAGAAAACAAGAATCTTATTCATGAAGATGTATACTTTGTGAATTCCAATCAAAGCAGTTCTGAAACATCGGTAAAAAAAATCGTGTTACAACTGCTGGTATTTGTAACCTTGTGGTTAGCTCCGTTTTTATATGTATCTAATTTCTTAATTGATCCGGTATTTTGGCAGAGCTCATCCCTATTATTTACCAAAGCTGCTTTCTTAACAATTGGCGGTTCCTACACCGTTATCCCCTATGCTGCCAACCTGGTAACCAATAAATTGATGTGGCTGAGTAAGGCACAGATGATAGATGGTTTTGCTCTCGCGGAAACTACACCAGGTCCCTTGGTTATTGTACTGTCCTATATTGGTTTCATGGCCGGATACAACCATTTTGAGGGTTCTTTGGTAATGGGCTCTATCGGATTGCTTATCGCTTCTTATTTTACGTTTTTACCCAACTTTATCCTGATTTTTATGGGAGCTCCTTTGATCGAAAAAACGCAGAAAAACAAAATGATACAGAGCGTGTTATCATTAATAACGGCAGCAGTGGTGGGTGTTATTGTCAACCTGGCATTTTATCTGGGTGAGGAAATTTTATTCAACGGTCAGGTAATTTCTATAGCAGCTATAAACTGGTTTTCACTGCTCTGGGTAATTATTTCAGTGGTCCTGCTTTACCGGTATAAACTTCATATGATCTATCTTATTCTGATCAGTTTATTGTTTGGTGTATTGAAATACCTTTTGCATTTCGCATAAATATAATAACCGTATTAATTACGAAATTATGGTCAGGTAAGACCAATTACTAAAGAAACCATAGGCTTTATTGTACCAGTGACCGCTCACAAAAGATAGTAGGCCTACTCCAGACTCTGTTACCGTAATAAAAGATTTACCTTATCACCCAGAATTCAACATAGGCCTACATATTATTTAACAGTACTTTTCGCCTTTTCAGACTCCGTTAAGTGGTGTTCTAACGTTGGAAGGGTTTTGGTAGCAAAAGATTTTAATGATGTTTCCTTACCCTCGGCGCCTTCTTTTTTAAATTCTTCAATATCTTTTTTGTGATCGGTAACCATCAGATCAGTATACATACGGTCAAAGTCCACCCCTTTTTTTGCTTTCAGGTCGTCATATTTTTTTTGCTTTTCAGCATCCAAACCCGTTGGCAGTGTATAACCTGCTGTTGATGCCCATTTTTTGAGCTCATCATTGGCCTTAGTATGATCCTTGACCATCATCTCACCCAGAGTTTTTACCGCAGCACCGGAAGCATTGGTTGCTGCCAGTTGTCCCATCATCACTTCCATCAGCCCTCCTTTTGCAGCAGCATCAGCAAATTTTTTATCCTGATCACTCAGAGAATCCGCAGACGGGGAATTAGTGGTTTTTGCAGAGTCGTTAACGGCCATTGGAGAATCGGAAGGAGCAGATACTGACATGCTGTCTGCAGGCTGACTTACCGTTGTTGTTTCATTTTTTTTGCAGGCTATAAAAGCAAAGACTGCAAAAATTGTTAAAGCAGAATTTTTCATATTAATAAATTTTAAATGGTGATCATTAAATCAATTACAATTTTAATACTAATACAACACAGATTAACTTTAAAAGACTTATAACTTAATTACAGCCTGAAAATTCCTTATTCCAACTTCATTAATGGCTATAAATAAGACTGTGTAACACACAAGTAATCTAGGTTGTATCTGCTAAATAAGAGTTACAAAAATAATTTTTAACCCATTAAGAAATTATGATCTCAATCATATACGCCTGATGCTATAGGCGGCGTTATTTCGTGACAGTTTATTTTTCGCAGATATTAACTGGGATTAGGTGCAAAAGTTGGGGAGGGTAACATCAACTACATCAATACAGCTTCTTTTTGACACAAAGTTCTATTTTTATTATGCTTGATTTTAAGTGAGTCAAGAATGAATCGATTAGAAATCGATTTTGATGAAGCTAACTTTTTATATCGCTTATTCAATGACAAAGTCGCTTTTCTTTGCTTTCTTAAAATAGAACATCCGAATTAATATTCCTTTGCGTAAATAAATGTTATTTCCATCCTATTTTCAAGTCAAAATATAAAACCACATATTTTATTTAAGGCAGCATAGATTTCTTAATATCATTCAAACAAGAGGTTTTAGATTTATTAAAAAAAATGATTATCAGTCAGTTACTTGAAACGAAAGGCAGATTGGGTTTTATCACTAAGAATCAGCTTGTATTTTACTCCTCAACAAAGCTTTGGGCTGACTTTACAACTGTTATTTTACCACCAATAGAACAATGACATGTTGAGCTAGCTAGCAGCTCTTTTTTGCCTTCAATTTCAAAATCAGAAGTATTCCCCCACTTAACAGGTGATGGAGAACAGGAAGACCTTAAAACACTGCACATTCCAAAAGGTTTAATGTTGGTGTCAGGTTGCTTATCTTCCTCTGTAGCCTGTAATTTTCCATCAATACTCATAAAAGATTGACTGGTTACTGTGATAGGTGTCATAGCTGTTCCTTTGTCACATTTTAGCTGGGTGGTATCTGTGATGTGTTGGGGCATATTGTCATTTTTTTGAAGTTTTCTTTTTTGATGTCACTCCAATAAGTTTTCTGATATAGCTGCCTAATTCTTTGGATTCATAGAAGTCAAAACAATTGTAAAATATTATATTCTTGTCCCCTGTTTCAAAATGCAAATTGTTTTTCATTGAATGGTATTGACCAGTTTCATTAATAGTGTAATCTATTATTTTGCTTTTCAAATCATCATCTTCCAAAAAATTTCCATTTATAGAAAACTGAACTCCTGAAGCATCTTTATATGTGTTATAAAAATTTGAATCAATTTTTTGATAGTTATAACTCAAGCATTTATCAAATGCATACTTCTTCACTTCCATTAGTTTATTCTGTCCTAAGACTTCTATATTAGAAAGAATTAAGAAGGCAAATACATATTTAAAAATTTTTATTTTAATTCCCATAGCTTTATCTCGTCTGTTTGTATAACAATATTCGCCTTTTTAACAGGGTGATATTGTTCATATTTCATTTTAAAATAATAGTATTGACTATTGGGGTTATTGTGCTGAGGGTCTCCTGGATATATCAGGTTATTTCCATCCCAAGTGTAAAATGCCCAGAAGCATTTCCCCATCCTGAAACCTTAAACATAACAATTCCTTTCATTTTATGGAGCTTATCCCATCTTTCTTTAGATAAACCTTCTTTTACCTCTCCCAATCCTGCTTTTTTTAATGTCTCATCAAATTCAGGTTTACCCAAGTGTTCTTCCAAATATTTACCCAATTCCTTAACTCTGTACCAGTAATTTAACTTATCATCACCTTTATGAACTCCTCCTTTTGCTCCTTTTGCCTTATATTTAGAATTATCAAAAGGTAGTTTGAATCCACTGTAATTTAATCCTTTGCTCATTCTGAAAGCACAAGTGTTTTCCCAATCCTCAGCTGATTTATTATAGTATCCAATCAAGCTATTACCAATCTCATTATACAATGTAATTACATCTACAGAGCTATTAGGGTAATTTTTAATCATATCTCTCCAGCTTGGTCTTAAAACCTGAATGGGTTTTGTCTGTTGATTCCCACTTGTTGCAACGATACCTCTCCGTTGTTCAAGTAATGTTGGTATAAAATTATTAATTTTCATAATAAATACTATGTGTTTTCTGTTTCTTCTGTCATAAGGTTAAGGGTATAAGTCCTTAAAGGTTCTTTAAAGATTACAATTCCATCTCTGTCAACTGTTCCTGATAAAGTTAATTCATTTAGTCCATCTGCTAAAGGTTCTCCATCATCAGATTTTATAGTAACATCAATACTTTCTCCCTCTTCGTAGTTTCTTGTTTGAACAATAAGATTCATGTCTACAAAAAATTTGGAATCATCCATCAGAGAAGTATTTTCCTCTTCATAAGCCCAGTACATTGATGCTATTTGCTTCTCCCTTGTATACTCGAACTCTCCATTTTGAGGAAGCTTATTCATTTGAGGAGCTTTATATTCAATCTTGTCTTTAGCAGTCAGTAATGAGTTTGCACCATACACATGCATTCTGTCTTTTGCTCCAAACTCTGTCTGTCCATCTGTATAACCTATGAATTTTTCTTTACCATAAAGGTCTAGGTGTGCTTTTGCTGATATTTCAGTATTGGTTCCAGCATTGATAATAGTTTTCTTACCACTGTCTTGGCTTATCTCTTGTTTGGCAATAATCTTGATATTCTGCCCCACATTGGTATCCATATTCTTTCCTGCTTTGGTCTCGATATTCTCTTCAATATCAAATTTCAGATTTTTAGATTTAATGGTAATAGTTTCAGGGGCTGTAATGTTTATGTTGCTTCCCTCTGTATCAAACTTCAGCTCATTGCCACTCTTGTCTGTCAATAAAATACTCTCATCCTCTGTAAACACTAATCTGTGCCCACTTCTGGTTTGTAAGGATTTTACACGGTTATCCATACCACCTCCCAAGCCTACACCTCCATGAAACATTCCTCCCATTGCAAAAGGAAAATCAGGATTATGATATTCAAAATTAACCATTACTTGGTCTCCAATTTCTGGAACAGCTACAAAGCCTCTATTCTGGGTTATGGCATCTGTTCCCCCAGCATCGGGACTCATCATCCTTATGAAATGAGTAGTATCATTTAGTTGCCAGTCAAACTGCACTTGTATTCTGCCTTGATTTAAAGGGTCGATATTGGAAACCACAGTGGCTACCTGTGGTTCTGCTTTAGGCATAATAAAATCAGGTTTAGGCATAAAGCCTGTTCCCTCAGCTATAGCTTCAAAACTTCCTGTATAATAACCTCTGGCATCAACTTCGTGACTCACCTCTGTTATCATCAAAGTTGTAAAGTGTGAAGTCTCATTACTATCCTGTTTTCTCATGTCTATATCTGCCACACAACCTATGGATAAGAAAGGAACTGTTGTACTTCCTGAAACAGTAAAAACCTCTACTGCTTTACTTCCTCTTGCACTTTTTTGGGAATCATCCACATCCAGAAACATATTGGCATTAATAGGGGTGGGAGTCAATGAACGGGTTTTAAAAATATTGTTATTCAGTTCATAGGCTTTTGCTGACAGGTCTCCTAAATGCTTAATCTCATTGTTAGAGCCATTCATTTTAGCATGACTACTGCTGTTATAACCAAAATATTCGGGTTTTGTGTGAACTGCTTTTAACTCTACCTGTACATCTGTAACATTACTTCCATAAACGAGATTGATAGGCTTTTCATAAGGAGGAAGCTTTCCAAAGTGTAAAACATACCCATCATAATAAAACTGTTCTCCATAAGCTGCTGCAATTCTAGCAAGGTAATTATAATGTGTTTCACAATATTGTGCACTGTAATTGATGTAACTTTTATTTTGGGGTTCTATTCTGAAATCAAATTTACTCGGTCCTATTGCTTCCTTGATAATTCTATCTGCAATGATAGCAGTATTTACAGAATGATTACCTCCGAAACTCTGAGTATGAGGGGCTGAATCCATCAGAATAGTTGGGCTATATCCTTTCAGAGCAATATTACCAAGGCTCATTTGTTCCTGACTAAATGCAACCTTTGTAATTACACCTACAAATGTTCTTTCAGGAGTTTCATCTTCGTAGTCTTTGTATTTGAAAGTTATCGTAATTCGTTTACCTAAAAATTGTTGAGCTTCTTCAAGATTATGGTTCTGTATTTCACCCAAAGAATCATGAGCTAAAGTCAGTTCAAAATAGTGGTGTGTTCTAGCACTTTGCTGTAAACGAAAGTGTTTAAAATGACTGATAGATTTTCCCTCAACCACAATATCAAGCTTAACCACACGGTTAATGCCTGCTATATGGTTCTCTGAAATCTTTTCAGAATTGGAAATATTCTTTCTCATTAATACTGTGATATTTGTGTTTATATCACCAAATATAGACAAATGAATAATACCACATATACAAATTTTGAGAAACTTTAAAAGTGTAGTAAAACTACGATTGAGTTCTAATTGTTAAGATGCCTAAAATCAGATTAAGAGAACTTTGGTTTTATCCAGAATGTGAAGCCTCGTTTTAATACCTTAACCAACTTTTATATATATAGTTTAACTACCTATATGAACAACAAGCCCCTCCCCTTGCTTCGGTTTTGGTATTGCCCCATTTTTTGAGATCAGGCTTATCTCTATTTATCTGGAAAAAGATAAAATATTTTTAGTTTGGGGATTTTTCAAGATATATAGCAGTCAATTTTAAACCTAAAAATTTACTAATTGAGGTACTGAGATAAGAAATCATTATCTTTGTTATATAAGAAATGTAGGGAAGATGTGGGACAAAAAAGTCTAATAAAAACAAAAACCCACTGGTTATCAGTAGGTTTATATTTAGCCTTTGTGGAGAATACGGGATTCGAACCCGTGACCTTTTGACTGCCAGTCAAACGCGCTAGCCAACTGCGCCAATCCCCCTTTTTTGAAGCGGTACAAAAGTAAGTATTTAAATGATATCTGCAAATATTTTCAGGAATATTTTTACAAACTTTTCTTTTATACAAATTATGCTTCTGTCTATAATCCAAAATGTAAACGATCCACCGAATTACAATTGGATCAAGTACCGGGAACAAAAACCCTGCATCATCTACTTCATCAGGCTTAAAATAATAGAACAGCTATTATTTTTCGTTCATTTTTATCAAGGATGAAGAAAAAACCTTTTATTTTTGTTTATTACATATTTGGTAATAAATTTGTGAAAAAATTAAACAAAATTTTGTGAAAAAATATACTTCTGCTGTTCTTCTCTTTATTTTTTCTATTATTTACACCCAGCACTATACTATTCAGTTATATAATACAGACAACGGTCTTCCACAAAACAGCGTAAAAGATATTATAAAAGACAAATACGGCTTTATATGGCTGACCACTGAAAACGGAATTGTAAGGTATGATGGAATGAAATTTTTGGTTTATAAAAATCTTCCATTAAACAGCCAGCGGTTTATGTACTTCTATGGCCATCCCGAAAAAGACAGCATTTATACTACAGCAGATTATGGAAGAACCGTTCTTATACACCAAAAGTCTCCTGTAGTAACAAACCTATTAAAAAAAAAATCAAATTTTATATTTAAGGACCATATCAATTACTTTTTGTACGGATCCAATTACAGCTATACTACATCACCAGGCATGAGCCTTTATTTTCAGCTTAAAGAAGGTACTTATTTTATAAAAGAAAGCTCCCTGAAATATGTGGATGCCGTTTCCCAAAAAGAAGAGCATCTAAACATCAAAACATTCTACAAGAACACCGCCCAAATCTTTTTACTCAACACATTAGTATTCTTTATTGATCACCGTTCAAAAAATATTCAGAAAATTGAAAAGGGAAAAGTTGTCGATTATTATAATGAACCTTTACTGACAGATAGTAATACTAAAATTTACTGGAGCCGGATTAATAACCAGGTTTTTATAGTTAATAAGAACAGCATATACAGGTGTCTTTATGAGCAAAATAAATTCAATATATCAAAAATTGCACAGCTCGACCATATTGCGGAGAATATAATTAGCATATATTATGACAAATCTTACCAAAAACTTTATCTCGGAAGCAGCACCAATGGACTGCAGGTCATCAGTTTTTCAGATTTCAGTACCCTTCAGAGGCATTCATCAAAGCCGGAATCTGTTTTTTACGCCACTCTCCCCTACACTGAGTCTTCAGTAATCACAACCTTCGGGGAGAGCTATAACCATAACGGACTGGTAGAGGATAAAAGTTTTAAAAACATCACATCTTTCTTTATGGCTTATGATGAGAAGGAAAATCTTATTGCACGTAGGGCAAATGACCTTGTGATATACCCGAAGAAAACATCTTACACAGAAACTATTACAAAGAAAAATTTCTCTGTAATAGACTTTTTTTTTGACGCCAACAGATATTACGCACTGGAGATACAGCAGAAAAAAGATGGAACTACCGAATACAGCGGAAACCTTATGATTTATAAAGACCTGTCTTTCAAATCGGTAGAAAAAAAGTTTTTTTTTAATAATCAGCCTTCCAAATTCCTGAAGTTTGATGAGGATCACCTGTTGGTAGGAACTATAAAAGGTTTATACAAAGTATCATTGAAGACCAATAGAATACTCAATTTAAATCCTGGTAATGAATTATCCATCCGCAGTATTATCAAATCAAAAGATGGTAATTTCTGGATAACCACTTTAGGTAAAGGCCTCTATCTGCTGAAAAACAATCGCCTGATCAAAATGCCTTATGATGGCAACAACAATATTTCTTCTTCCCATACTATTTTGGAAGATTCGTACGGGTTTTTCTGGATTCCTACCAATAACGGGCTTTACAGGGTTCGGGAAAGCCAGCTGCTTCAGTATGTTCAGAACAGGCAGTTCAGGGTTAACTATTACCGGTTTTCAAAAGATTCAGGTTTCAAAACCAATGAATTCAATGGCGGCAGTAATATCTGTGGCAGCAGGCTAAAAAATGGAGAATTTGTACTTCCGTCCTTAGATGGCCTGGTTTTTTTTGATCCGGCGAAAGTAAGAAGTTATTATCCTGAGAATATTTACATAGAAAGAGCTATTATTGATAATAAAGAAAAGTACTTCGACAAAGTGCTGCGTCTAAAACCGGAATCTAACCGTATTGATATTTTCATTGATATACCTTATTATTCAAACCCGGACAACCTGGTTATAGAAGCTAAGCTAAGCGGCATGTCTAATGACAGCTGGGAACCTATAGGAAAGGACGGAAAATTTTCATTCTCAAATCTTACCTACGGAAACCATACTTTTGTAGTGAGAATACTGGTTTCTGATGATGGAAAATACATTTATAAAAAAATAAAAATCATCATTCCACCTTATTTTTACCAGACGGTGTGGTTTAAACTATTTATTTTCTCCATCATACTGTTCTTATTATACATGGTGGTAAGATGGAGATTACGTTTTCTGAAAAAGAAAAACCATGAACTGGAAGAAATTGTCAATTCCCGCACAAAGAGCCTTTCTGATACTGTTGAAAAGCTTAAGATTACAAAAATAAAGCTTCATAAAGAAATTGAACAGCAAAAAAAGCTGATCGGAACTATTACCCACGATATTACAACACCGGTAAAATTTATTGCACTCACAGCAAAAGAGGCCCTGAATCAAAATGAATTTAGCGGGCAGCAAAGTGAAAAAATTCTGAATTCTATTTACAAGTCCTCGGATCAATTATATAATTTTACCATTACCTTAAAAGAATATGCGGATATTTATACCCATCACCGGTCCAACAAAACAAAACTCTATTCCCTGTATAAGCTGATAGATGAAAAAAAGGTACTTTTCAATGCTATAGCAGAAAACAATAACACCGTAATTATAAATAATGTAGATAAGGCATTGTCTGTATGGATCAGCAAAAACATATTATCTGCAATTTTTCACAATCTTCTGGACAATTCTGTAAAATTTACAAAAAATGGCACCATCACAATAGACAGCAGTGTGGAAGGCGATACGGTGATTCTATTGATAACAGATACCGGTATTGGAATGGATGAAAAGAAAATAGAATATTATACAAAACTTCAGGATAATATTGAAAATGAAAAATTATTGCTTCAAAAGTACGGAATGGGACTTCACCTTGTCCTGCAGCTGCTTCAAATGATCGAAGGAAAAATTGCCTTCAAAAAAAATAAATTAAAAGGAACTTCATTTAAACTGATTTTAACAAATAAAAAAGATGACTAAGAATATTCTTATTGCTGATGATCACGACATTGTTTTGGTAGGAACAAGCCTGATTTTAGAGTCAAGAATCCAGGGTGTTGTGATAGACCAGGCTGAAGATTATCCGGAAGCCCTGGAAAAAATTTCCGGGAAGAAATATGATCTTGTTATTTTGGATATCAATATGCCGGAAAGCAAAAACAAAAAAATGATCTCCGAAATTAAAACACTGGATCCCGCCATAAAAATCCTGATATTCTCTGCCTATGAAGAAGAGGTAGCCGTACAGTATATAAAAGCGGGCGCCAACGGATACATCAGTAAATTAAGCAAATCTGAGGAAATCTCAGATGCCGTAAATAAAATATTTTCTGAGGGGTTTTATTATCCCCCATCTATTGTACAGCAATTGCTTCAGCAGTCTCCACTGGATTCTATAAAAAAATTATCTGTAAGAGAATACGAAATCTTTATTTTAATGGTGCAGGGTAACGGCAATTTAGAGATCTCAAATAAGATGAGCATCCAGATGCCTACTATCAGTACTTATAAAAAAAGAATTCATAACAAACTTAAAACGAAAAATTTAGCGGACCTCATTAGATTATATCAAACCTATATAACCTGATTTCCCATAATCCTATACGTAGAAAATTTTCTACAATACTCTTTATTTTATTCTACGAAACACATTGTTTTTTGTAGAAGCATTTCTATACTTTTGCGTTATGAATGCATTTTATTTAAAAATAACATAATAAAATTTACAATATAACAACAAATACTTAACCTGAAATTAATAAATCAGGGGCGATATTATTCATATATTATGCTATACATAGCTTGTATTCAGGGAATTAAAATTTAAAACTAAAAAAATGATCAAGAAAATTACAAAATTAGGACAAATATTAGGAGTACTAGCCTCCTCCTTTGTCTTTTCGCAGGCAAGCAATATAGGGATAAATACTCCCAATCCCGGATCCACAATAGATATTAATGGATCCATAGCGGCGAATTACACTGCAATAAATACAGCATCATACAATTTGAATTCAGCTGATTTTCATGTCTCTTACAATGGCACTGCTAACGCTGTATTCAACCTTCCGGCAGCCATCAATGGCGTTGGAAATTTTAAGGGGCGAATGTATACTATTAAGAATAATACAAACTTTACCGTTACACTCAATTCCGCAGCACCGGAAACAATTAATGGAAATACCAGCATTGTAGTCCCTGCCAACCAAAGCATCCAGCTGATCAATACAGGACTTACCGGGACCAATTCTACCTGGGAAATTGTATCAGCGAGTTCTTCGGCAGGTAATTATACCGCCAGTAACGGTCTATCCATATCGGGCACGGATGTTAAATTAGGAGGTACATTATCTCAGCCAACAAATATTGCTACTGCAGGAAACAATCTAAGTATCAACGGAACCGGAAAGATTTTGGTAGGAACCAATACAGTTCCTGCAGGATCCGCCAATTCTAAAATCGTCATAGACAACGGTACTGATAACGGTGCATTACAGATTAAAGACGGTACCCAGCAGCTGGGTTATGTACTGACCAGTGACGCCAATGGTTTAGCCACCTGGTCATCAACGGTCACCACAGCATTTGCCAACAACTGGACAAAGTATACAGGAACATTAACTAATCCCTTTACCGGAAATGCAGGTGGGGATAACCTACCGACAGGAATATCCGTGAACATACCAGCCAAAGGATGGTATTTTTTCCGTTCCGGAATTACGATCACCTCTAGTTGTAATGATTACTGGTTTTATATTGGTGGTATAGGAGAAGTATGGAAAGCCTATTGTGGAACTGCCAGCCCTGATCCTATTAATTTTGTACCAAGAGACCAGACCAGAGTATTGTATTTTGCAGCTCCCGGAATTTATCCTGTTGTTGCTCATAAAACCAATTTCGTAGTTCCGACTGGGTTTAACGGTGGTAATCCTGTTTTCTACCTTGATTTTGTGAAATTCCAAAATTAAGAAAAAACATACAAGATGATTCTAAACACATAAATCTGAAAAACCGAGCTGCTTCAAGTCCCTCATCCCTGTGGCAGTTCATTAAACATGCTTTCTCTGTAGCGGATACAGATGCCGGCTATTAACAACAAGTGAAATTTCTTTACCCGCTAATTATCCATTAATCTTATCAAATATGAGAAAAAAAATGTTTTTACTGCCGTTACTGGCAGTTCTAAGCTATACTGTGATGTATTCTCAAACCGGTAATATAGGTATTAATACCAGCGATCCGGGCAGTAAACTAACCGTCAATGGCTCATTTGCTGCCACCTACAAAACTACAGCAACAAGTGGTCCTGTTGATGCCAATGATTATTATATAGCCTACAGCGGGAACAGTAATGGTACCTTAACTCTGCCTGCTGCTGTAACCGGATCCGGTAACTTTATCGGAAGAACCTACCATTTCAAAAATACAGGAACAGCAACATTATCTATTGCCGCCAGCGGAACAGAGCTGATTGACAATCAAAGCGGTGCAGGAGTAGCTTCTATAAGTGTTCCTCCGGGTTACTATGCCCTTTTCATAAGCAAGGGAACGGTTACCAATACGACATGGGAACTTATTTTACTATCAAGCTCCAATAGTCTGCCCGCAGCAGCATCCACTTATGCTTTTTCCACTATAAGTACTACAACCAGACAGTCTCTTCCTGCTACAGTAAGCGGACCTTATATCAACGCCGAAATCAACTATCCTGAAGGAACAGTCATCAATACAGGAAATGTAATGAATACGGCCAATGGAAGGTTTACTGCCGCTACCAGTGGATATTATATGTTTTACGGTTCTACCCAGTTTGATAATGGTGCGATTGTCGGTGCTCCCAATTTTGCATGGGCTATATTATATCTTGTAAAAAACTTCAGCACCACTCCCAATAATATATTGGTTCAGTCTTATCAATCGAGTCCAGGTATATTGGCAGGGACCAATGTTTCGTGCATTTACCTATCTGAATGCCGGAGAAACCGTAAGCATGGCTTCAGCAGCAGCCGTAACCAGCGGAACTACTTATCAGGTGGTCGTAAGCTCGTTCTATGGCTATAAAATTGCCAATTAACTGCGAACTATTTAAAAATTAGTTAATCCTCCTGCCCTATCATTTATAATATATCACAGATGATGAGAGAGAAAAATTGTTCCCAAACAAAACAGGAGGATTGACGCAGTTGGCTACTTCTTCAAATGTCAAAAAAGCTGATTAATCCGCAAAATTCATGTTTTGTGCGATTTTTTTGATGACACTACTTACTTCGCCAGAAGCCTGGTGGCCAACTTGCCGCGGAAACACATGGTCAGTTTATCCGAAATCTACACAATGGCTGCATTACGTCAAAAGAAGGATTTTTTTCATCAAAAACCAGCCTTAAAAAAACAAAAAGCACCGGTATTTCTATCGGTGCCTGACTTTATTTGTAAATGTACTTTTGATAGGGAATTCTTCAGTAAGAAGAAAAAATCATGTTATGATCACCAATTTCTCTACTGATTTTAAAACAATCTAATGTTGATGTACGTGCGTCTGTTCTCCATTTTCGTCTTTCTTTCCTTTGGTTACATCAACGGTAAAATCTGCGGTATGCACTTTCCCATCTATTTTAAACTGTACCCACATTCTGTAAACTCCCGCATTTTCGATATGTGTTTGTGCAAAAATTGGAAAACGGTTGTCTGTTACAGGATGAATATGCAGAAATTCTTTATCTGCCTTGCCTATCATTACTATATGGGCAGATGCTCCTAAATATTGCTGCAAATCCTTTTCGATTAATTTCTTTCCATCTTTTTCGATGGAGATTTCCAGGTGTTGTGTTTTATTGGTTTTAAAATCACTTCCATTGATAAGGGTAACGGTATATCCATCAACTTTTGAGATATACTTGGTTGAAATATCATTATTAACCGGACTGCTTTTTCCCTGTACTTCAATTTCCTGTTTGTTCAAGGTCTGTTCGCCACCACTCGGTTTAAAATCAGAAAACAGAAGATACTTTCCACCATTCGGGAATGTTTCGGTAATCGCATACGCACCGTCAGTCTGCTCTTCCGGATGGATGTGGCGGAACCAGCTTAAATCTTCACTAACTACCATTAAATGCAGTTTCATCTCGTGTGAAATATCCAGGGCTACATTTTTTTCGTTTTGCTTTACAGCAAGTGTCAATTGAGTTGGTTTTCCTGCTTCCACATTTTGTGGCGAAGTAGTTAATTGCACCTCATACGCAACTGCATTTTCAGTATTAACTGCTTTCAAATCCATTCCACATTTAGGGCATTTATCCCCGTGTTTTCCGGTTACTTCCGGGTGCATAGGGCAAGCGTAAACACTTTCTTTGTCTGTATGCTCGTGAGTTGTCATATCTTTATTTTTTTTATTTTCTACATTGTTACAGGCCGATAAAGTGACTAAGCAAACCGTTACGCCCAACAATGTATTGATGACCTTTTTCATCTTAATTATTTTATAGTTTCAATTTTGAAACCTGCCTTTTGAACTGCTTCTATCACTTTTTGCTCAGTAATTCCTTCAGATTTCAAAGTTAGGATCTTCTCTCTATTGGCAGTGTCCACTTCCCATTGCCCGATACCTTCGGCATCATTTAGAAAAGGGGTTACTTTTGCTACGCAGCTGCTGCAATTGATGTTTGTTTTGAACTGAAAATTCGTATTTTCCATTTTTATTTATTTTAAATTATTTATTGATACAAAGTTGAGCCAAATAACACGATTTCTATTGCGGTTTTTGGGTTTTGATTTGTAAGATTTACTGATTGCAGATTTTGTACTGCTAACGATATTGAAGGCCTGGTTTCAGATTACAGGTAATGGATATATCCAATTTTAGCCAGGTAAATACAGTTGTCGCAGTTATCATATTCAATAATAGACTGAGCAGGCTGTTCGAAATTAGCTTTTAAAAAGGCTTCGGAGAACAAAGCATACGGTGGAAACTTTGCCATGTGGTTTTTGAGCATTTGATGAGCTTCTACAACGGTAGCTCCGTAAAGTTTTTTAAACTTGCCAATTGTATATTGGGTAAAAGAGCCATAGTGCACAATAATTTTCAATGATAAAGAAATTTCCATAGTAAGCTCCAATGATAACCTGCCTAGCTCTTTTTTGAAATTCTTGTACATTACTACAATCTGAGCTAGCGTATCGTCAAACGAGGGTATTTTGCGGTATTTATAAAACAATACCGCATCTCCCTCGATCTCAGAAACTTTAAATGAAAGATTATTGCTGCCAATGATTGATTTCAGAAGATTTTCAGTGATATATTTTCCGATAAACATATTGGTATTGATAACAAAATCTGTAAAGCCGGATATATCCGGGATCATTATTATTCCTGTTTCATTTTGGGTAATACGTTCTTCCATAATCAAGTTCAACAAATGTAACTGGTTAATTTTTGAGTTTCTTAACAGAAAATGCAGCAATAATTGCAGCAATTACACATATAACAGCAGCCGAGAAAAATGCTGTTTGAAAACCTGCATTCAGCGCTGCCATATCTGGAGCTCCTGTTGTTTTAACAGCATTGGTTTTTGCAGCAGAAATAGCAACAATAATCGCCAGACCCAAAGCCGAACCTACTTGATAACTCGTATTGACCAATCCTGAAGCAAGCCCTGTTTCTTCAGGTTTTGCACCAGACATAGAAGCAATAGTACCCGGAATATAAGCTAACGACATACCTAATGCTCCCAACAAAGATGCAGGTAATACATTAACCAGGAACGTTCCATCAGCAGGAATGGTGCTAAACAGGAGAAGTGATGCGGCAAGTACAACAAGCCCAGCTATAAGATTTGTTTTGAAACCCAATTTAGCTACCAATTTGCCCGTAACACCTACCATCAAAAACATGATAGCAATCGTCATAGGCAGTAATGCCAACCCACTGTTGAAGGCAGAATAATTTAACATCTGCTGTAGGTACAGATTGAGGAAAAACCATAAAGGTATCCACGCTGCAGCCAACAAAGCCATGACCAGATTACCAGATGAAAGATTGGGCACTTTGAAAATACTTAGCGGAACCAGGGGCTCCTTTTTCTGCTTTTGGATGACAAAGAAGATAGTGAACAATACTAAAGACAGGGCTAACAGTCCAATGGTTTGAAGCGATTTCCATCCTGCACCTTCAGCCGACACAATACCATATACTGCGAATACCAGTGCAGCAGTTGCCAAAATGGCCCCTGTAACATCCACTTTTCCTTTTTGGGTACTGCCTTTAAACAACAGGCTTCGGCTATACAACAGCACAGCAAGTCCTATAGGAATATTGATCAGAAATACCCAGTGCCAGGAAAGCCATTCGGTAATAGCTCCACCAAGGAAAACACCTGCAGAGCCACCTGCTGCTGCAGAAGCACCCCAAAAACCTAATGCTTTATTGAGTTCTTTCGGGTCGGTAAATTTGGACAGCACTAAAGTAAGCGCTGCCGGGGCAATCAATGCAGAACCCAGGCCCTGTAAAGCCCTTCCGGCATTAAGTGCTGCTTCTGACCAAGCTACACCTGCCAGCAGTGATGCGGCAGAAAGGATGACAAAACCCCACATAAAAACCTTGCGGGCGCCAAACAAATCCGACAAGCGGCCACCAAGTAGTAAAAAGCCGCCAAACGCAATAACATAAGCGTTAAAAATCCATTGCAAGCCACTTTGCGAATACCCCAGGTCTGCCTTTATTGCCGGCAAAGCTACCCCAATAATAGAGGTATCCATAATTACTATAAATTGTGCAGTACAAAGTAAGAAAAGTGCCGACCAGCGTTTGCTGTATGCGGCAGGTTTATTTATTGATTGTTCCATGTTTTTTTTCATTTTTTAAAATATTGATGAATAGTTACAGGCTTAATAGTCCCAGTGCATTTTGCAGCTCTATGTGAAGCGTTCGCAGGTTATATACAGCATTCAGATAGTTGATCTTTGCTTGTGTCAATGCCAATTCGGCATCCGTCAATTCAAGTCTTGAGCCTAAGCCGTTTTTAAAGCGGTCTTCCATCATGCGGTGATTTAGCTCTGCCGATTGCACCGTTGTTTCTTGTATATCCATTTGTGTATTCGCTTCTTTCCATTTGCTTATAATGGTTGCTAGTTCTGTTTTAACCTTATCTTTTATATCGTTTAACCGTATATCTTCTTGCTGGCCTTTAATTTTTTCCTGGCTGATCTGAGATCTGGTACGGTAACCGTTAAAAATAGGTACAGTCACTTGTAAGCCCAGAAAAGAAGTTCTTGGTAAAGAATATTCCCCAAATCTCATATCATCTGCCTGTGCCTGTACCTGATATTGCCCAATTAGAGAAAGCTGTGGCAACAACATAGCTTGCGTAGCTTTTAATTTTTTTTGTTGCAGATCAATAGATAACTTTTGAATATTCAGGTCTTTTCGATTGGCTACTGCAATTTTGAATGCTTCATCAATTTGATAAAACTCGCTCTTGTCCGCTTCAATACCCAATTCAAGGACATCGGTCAGTTCTAATTCGGATGCGTCATCCAGTCCGATTAACCTTTTTAATTCAATGCCTGAAACCTCAGCGTTATTTTTTAAATATGAAATAGAGGATTTCAAATTTTCTACAGCAATAAAGCTTCTTAACGTATCAGATTTCAAGCCTTTTCCTTGCACCAATAAGGCCCGCGAATCTTGCAGTGCTTTGAAATTGCGTTGCAAACTTTGGTCAAGTAATCCCAATTGATTATTCATCATCAATATATCCAAATAACGGGTTGAAACCTGAAGGGCAACTTTACTTTTCAGGTCACCCGTCTTTTCATTTTCTATTTTTTCATTAATTTTTGAGGCCTTTGTTAAATGATGTAAAGCAGGTGTAAAAACAGGTTGATAGACTGATATCAATCCGTTATAAATATTTTTCCCGCCAACGGCGATGTCCTGTACCGGCTTACTGGTACCTGCGAACGAACCAGGCATAAATATAACCTGCCTGTCAAAATAATAGGAATAGCCAAAGTTTGCCGAAATAGCAGGCTGTAAGGCGCCTTTTGTTTCACGGGTTTTTTCTTTAGCATTAATTTCTTCTAAAACCTGTACCTGTAAAGCCTTATTTCCCTGCTTTGCCATTTCCAGAGCATCGGTAAGAGACATCGTTCTCTTCTGTGCATACAGTATATTTACGCTGCTTATCAATAGCAGTATTGTACCTATATATGAGATATTTTTTTTCATTTTTTTACTTATTTTGAGATTTGGAATCATAACACTTCAGCTGATCTTCTTTCTTCTTCGGTATCTTCTTCTACAACTACTTTCTCCACTTTTTTGCTTGATAAGTAAGAATATACAGCCGGGATGATAAACAAGGTTAGTATTCCAGAGAATGCTAATCCTCCTACAATCACAATACCTAATGACTGACGGCTGTTAAGCGTAAGCGCAATGGGCAATGCTCCGAATATCATCGCCAGTGACGTCATTAAAATAGGACGGAAACGCTGCTCGGCGGCCTGTATAGCTGCTTCCCGTTTTGAAAGTCCTGTGTTTTTAAGATGGTTGGCAAATTCAACAATCAGAATTCCGTTTTTGGTAATTAATCCTATCAGGGTAATTATTCCAATTTGGCTGAATACATTTAAACTCTGACCAAACCATGAGAGGCTGAGAATAGCTCCGGTTATAGCCATTGGTACGGTAAGCATAATGGTAAGCGGATCACGTAAGTTTCCAAACTGAGCGGCCAAAATCATATAGATAAGTATCAATGCTAAAATAAGCGTAAAGGTGATGTTGCCCTGGCTCTCTGTATAATCCCTCGATTGGCCAGCTAAGGATGCTTTGAAAGTTTCTCCCAAAACTTCTTTCTTTATTCTTTCGATTTCCTGTATTCCTTCAGCAAGGCTCACTCCCGGTGCCATTGCAGCTGATACGGTAGCAGAAGTATATTGATCGTACCGGTAAATGGCAGCAGGACTTACAGCTTCTTCTGTGGTGATCAGGTTGCTCAATGGGATCATTTCGCCTGTTGCCGAACGGACGTAGATTGCACTCAGGTCACTTTTATCATTTCTATGTGCTTTATCTAATTGTCCAATCACTTCATATTGACGGTCGTCCCGCAAGAAATATCCATAACGCTGCCCGGAGAAGGAGAGTTGCAAAGTATGCGCTACTTCTTCCATAGATACACCCATTAAGGCAGCTTTCTGACGATCTATATTTATTTTTACTTCCGGTTTATTAATCTTTAAATCGGCATCTATAAACATCAGTTTTTTACTTTGACGTGCCGCTGCCAGGAATTTTGGAAGCACTGCCGTCAGACTGTCGAGGTTTTGCGATTGCAATACAAACTGTATCGGCATACCCCCACCATATCGGCTCCCGATAGTTGGCGGCAGATAAGGGAATAAAAGAAACCCTCTGAATTGCCCTGATGCAGCTCCATACTGATTGTACAGGTCCTGGACACTGTGCTTTCTTTCTTTAGGATCTTTGAGATAGATACTTTGTACCGCCACATTCACAGGTGCAGGCGCGGGGATGAAGGAAATTGCGACCATCGAATAGGTTTGATACAGCCCGTTGGTAGAGTCGTTCACATATTTACCAACTTCAGTCATGTGCTTTTTCATGTAGTCGAAAGAAACACCTTCCGGGGCAACGGCTATGAGGTTCATGTTTGAGCGGTCTTCGACAGGCGCCAGTTCTGAAGGAAGCTCTTTGCCTACAAAATAAATGAGTGCAGTGGTCCCTATTAAGAATATCCAGGCCAACCACCTGGCTTTCATAAACGTGGTAAGCAAACGGGCATATCCATTATTTAAACGCACAAAAAAGGGTTCAGTAACCTGATAAAACCAACTTGGCTTTACTTTTTTCTTTAAAAAATAAGCACTCAACATTGGTGTCAGTGTCAATGCCACAAAAGCTGAAATCATTACCGAGCCTGATACTACAATGGCAAACTCTTTGAAAAGCTGCCCACTTATTCCACCCATGAAAACAATCGGAAGAAAAACGGCTGCCAACGTAATGGTGGTGGAAACAACTGCAAAATAAATTTCTTTCGATCCTTTAAATGCAGCCTGTATGGGCGTCATACCTTCTTCTATCTTTTTATAAATATTTTCAAGTACAACGATGGCATCATCTACCACCAATCCAATCGCAAGCACTAATCCCAACAGCGTTAAAATATTGATGGAAAAACCCGCTACATACATAATAAAAAATGCGGAAATAATGGATACCGGAATAGCTAATACCGGAATGATGGTTGACCGCCAATCCCTAAGGAATAGAAAGATAATCAATACCACCAGTCCGAAAGCGATAAACAGGGTTTCTTCTACCTCTTTGATAGACTCCCGTACAGAACTGGTATAGTCGAAGCCAACTATCAAACGGTATTCAGACGGAACTTCTTTACGCAGCTGTTCCAACCGCTTATAAAACTCATCCACCACTTCGATGGCATTTGCACCACGCTGTATCTGGATGGCCACCCCAATGCCAATACGGTTTAGGTTTCCTGTTTCGTTAATGATGGCGGTGCGCTCGTTTTCTTCCCCCAATTCGGCAGAGCCAATGTCTTTGAGGCGAATTACCGTACTGCCCACCTGCCTGATGAGCATTTCTTCAAAATCTTTTACCGAAGTAAGTCGGCCCATCGTACGGATGCTCAGTTCACTGTTGCTTCCCTCTATCCGGCCAGCAGGTAAATCAATGTTCTCCCTCATCAAAGCTTTGCGAATATCTGCAGGTGTAAGTTGGTAAGAGGCAAGTTTTGCGGGGTCAAAGCGAAGACGCATGGCGTATTTGTGTTCGCCCACAATGGCTACATTACTGATTCCCGGAATAGACTGCATTTTATCTTTGATGACCGTAGAAGCAAGGTGGCTTACTTCTTTTATATCTTTGGTGTCACTTTCCACCTCAAGAAATGCTACCAGATTGTCTGGCGAAGACGCCTTTTGTACAATGGGCGGATCTACATCGGTAGGGAGTTGCTTACGGGATTTGGCAACTTTGTCTCTCACATCATTCAGTGCATCTTCAAGATCCACTTCACGGTTAAATTCTACCGAAATAATACTTACCTGTTCCCTGGATTCAGAAGAAATGGTACGTATTCCATTGGCTTCTGCAATAGATTCTTCCATTGGCCGGGTAAGCTTCGATGCAATTACATCCGGGCTTGCACCGGGATAGAAGGTAATAACGGAAATTACGGGCGGTTCTGTTAACGGAAATTCGCGAACCCCTAACTGTTTCCATCCCACTATTCCCAAAATAATGAGCAGGAGTGAAAACACACCGGCCAAAACCGGTTTTTTTATACTTAAAGATGATATACTCATAATGCTAAAATTTGAAATAAATTATTTGGACAAAATGGCTTTTACGGGAGTTCCATCTCCTAAGCGTAGCATATTTGAAACAATGATACTATCACCAGCTGCAATACCAGAGGTAATAACTGCATCGGTTTCTGTCCTGTTGCTTATGGTTACTTCGGTGGGTTTTGCCACGTCATTTTTAATGATAAAAACAGTATACCCTTTTGCACCAGGTGCAAGTGCTTCAGTGGGAACCAAAATCCCTTTTGCGCCTTTCTCAGTAGCAAGGAAATAAACTTTTGCTGAAAGTCCTGCCCGAAAATGCCCGTGAGCATTATTGGCTGTGGCCTGTACCTGCAGACTCCTGCCTTGTGCATCAAGATTTGGTTCAGTAGCACTGATGGTTGCTACATACTCCTGGTCTGACAGCTCCGAAGTAAATCTGACTTTATTCCCAGTCTGGATCAAAGGCAGGTATTTTTCCGGAACTGAAAAATTAATTTTGATACTGCCTTGATCCTGCAGCTTTACGAGTTCAGCACCAGGCGTAACATAAGCACCCAGAAATACCTTTGAAATACCTATTTTCCCTGAAAATGGCGCACGTATTACTGTTTTGGCGAGTTCAACACGAAGCAAATCCTGTTGCGCCACTAAGGAGCGGAAACGCATCAATGCGTCATCGTATTCCTGCTGTCTTACGGTTTCGGTTTTCAAGAGATTGCTCATCCGTTCTTTGTTGAGTTTTGCCAATTCCAATTCAGCACCAATTTGTTTTAAACGGGATTTGATATCGGCATCATTCAGTGTATAAAGTACGGCACCCTGGCTAACGTAGCCGCCATCTTTAAAGGCTACTTTAGTTATCTTTTGGGGGATTTCACTAACGATGGAAACCTCCCTGTAAGGCAGCATCGTCCCCACTACAGCTTCTTCGTGATTGAGCAGCTTTTCCTGTGCTACAATAATGTCTACCGGCAATTTGGCGGCATCTGCGTTTGCTGTTGTCTTTTCTGTCGAAACCTTTTCCGACTTGTTCTCACAGGCAATCAGTAAAATGCCCAATAACGGAATTAAAATCCCTACCTTTTGTATTTTAGATTTGTATAACATGGTCTTGTGTTTAATGATGTAACAGACGATTAAAACTTAAGAGCAAAGGTACAGGCCGTGGCTGCCGCAGTTTTCAGACTATTACAGGTAAGAGTTGTAAGATTTACGCTTTGCTATTTCCGGCTTTAAATGGTTACGGGTTCAGGAATGATAAAAGATCACCATACATTCGTGTTGGCAATTATGATGTTTGGGGCTACTCTATTAAAAACAGAAAACCCTGCTCATATAACGAACGGGTTCTGCAAGATAATTTTATTTAAATAGCTTTATAAAATTTGTCTAATGACAATGAATAAGAGGTATTATGAATAATTAATTATGTTCGCCATCATATCTTATTTTTTTATAGTGGCTGGAAGTAAAGCCTGTATATTTTTTTAACTGATTGGACAGGTAGGCCGGGCTGCCATAGCCCAAAGCGTAAGCAATATCTGACAGCGACTGATCTGTATAGACTAAAAGCTCTTCTACTTTTTCTATCTTCTTTGAAATGATAAATTTTTCGAGGGTATACCCTTCCAAAGATGAAAATAAGGCACTCAGCGAATCATACTCTTTATGCAATTCGTTACTGATAAATGCCGAAAATTTAACGGCAGCACCAGTGTCCAGTTGTTTCTGTATGCCATTTTCAACAGCACTTTTAATCAACTCTATAATCTTTTGATCTTTGCTGTATAACAGATCGAATCCGTTCTTTTGGAGCATAACTCTGATAACTTCTTCTTCCATGGTAATTTCATCCGTTTCTTTTAGAATTACCTCACCTAACCGAATATCAGAAATTTCCACACCAAGCTTTGGGAATTCTTCAGAAAGTACATAAATACACCTGTCGCATACCATGCCTTTAATTAATAATTTCATAGATTTAAAAAGATATTTAGTATTCCTGACGTTAAGGAATCAAAAGTCTGTTTTTAGCGGTAATAAAATGTTATGATATGCCGTATTTGATTTACGAAACCTGCCAAACAGTTGATCATGGATGATACAAAAATGATCATCAATTTCCGTTCTGTTCAGTTTGCTGTTTCCTGATAATTTCCAGCTTATTTTTTCTTATTTGTTTGAAATAGGTGGATGTAAACCCCGTGTTGTATTTTAGTATATCAGACAGCGAAGAAGGATTATTATATCCCAATGCACCTGCAATCTGCTTCAATGACTGTTCTGTATAGACCAGCAGTTCTTTTACTTTTTCTACTACCCGCATTACATAAACTCTTTCGAGTGTGATTCCATATTCAGATAAAAACAGGTTATCAAATATGTTGTAATCTACTTTCAATTCGCTGGCAATCTGTTTAGCAAAAACTAAAGTCCTACCTGTATCCAATCGGGTCTGAATAATATGGTCCGCAATGTTTTTAACTTTGCTAAATAGTTCTAAACGGTCATTGGATGATTTTTTTGATAACATAACTTCCGCTTTAAGTATTGACGTTAAATTCTAAAGCAATATAAGTCTGTATTTAAAATTTCAGGGACCAATGTATGATGCATCATCCCTGAAATCAACTTAAAACTCCTAGTTAGAGCAGCAACTGGGTGAAGAACCTGACTCTTTTTCGCTGTCATAGCCCTCTACTTTGTAACCTGCTCTTTTAATAGTTTCCACCAGTTCTTCTTTTATTTCCTCGCTTTCAACAGAAGCGGATAATTTTGTGGATTCCAGCTTTTCAACTTTTACGCCATCTATATTTTTAATTGCGTCACTTACCCTTGTCTGGCAATGTGCACTCTGCATACCGGGTATGTTCAATTCTACATTTTTCATTTTAAATAAATTTTTGTATTACAAATTTCCTTATTGTTCTGCTTTTATTTTTTACGCTATTCCCTTTTTGATTTGTGATATTTACTGGTTTATTTCATCCATTTCAATCTTAAACTGTTACTTACTACACTTACGCTACTCAAGGCCATTGCAGCTCCAGCTATCATTGGGTTTAACAGAAAGCCGTTGATCGGAAACAATATTCCGGCAGCTAAGGGAATACCAATCAGGTTGTAGATAAACGCCCAAAAGAGGTTTTGCTGAATGGTGGCCACAGTTTGTTTAGACAGGCGTATGGCCTGAGGTATTTTGGTAAGGTCTGACGAAATAATCGTCATCTTGGCTACATCCATGGCAATGTCACTCCCTTTACCCATGGCAATACTTACATCGGCTGTTGCCAATGCGGTACTGTCATTAATTCCGTCACCCACCATTGCTACTATTTTGCCTTGCTGCTGTAATTTTTTTACAAAATCGGCTTTATGCTGCGGCAATACTTCGGCTTGATAATGTTTAATTCCTGTTTGTTCAGCAATCGCTTCTGCTGTTGCTTCATTGTCGCCAGTAAGCATATACAATTCAATTCCCATTTCCTGCATTTCTTTAATTGCCTGAACGGATGTCTCTTTAATTCTATCGGAAATAGCGATAACAGAAAGTGCGTGCGTGCTGTTTCCAAACCAAATTACCGTTTTGGATTGTTTTCCCCATTCATCAGCCTGCTGTTGTAATTGGTCAGCAATACTAATGTTGTTTTCTGTGAGTAGTTTTTTATTACCTACAAAATATGTTTCACCATTGAAATCTGCTTTAGCCCCTTTACCTGTAATACTATCGAACATTGATAGTGTTGTGGTATCAACTCCTTCCAAATGTTTCACCACGGCTTCCGCCAATGGGTGCTCTGATTGTTTTTCAATGCTCAGTAAAATATTTTTTGTTGTATCATTATTGTTCAGCCATTCAATGCCTGTTACCTGCGGTCTTCCTTCTGTTATTGTTCCTGTTTTGTCTAAAACAATAGCATTCACTTTTTTAGCTAATTCCAGGCTTTCGGCATCTTTTATTAAAATACCGTTTTCAGCCCCTTTACCGACGCCTACCATTATAGCCGTAGGAGTAGCTAATCCCAATGCACAGGGACATGCAATAACCAATACCGTTACGGCTGCCAGCAACCCCTGTACTACACCGTTATCACCCCCTAAAATAAACCACAAAATAAATGTGAGAATAGCAATGCTGATCACCACCGGAACGAAGATGCCTGCAATTTTATCAACCAATTTTTGAACGGGAGCTTTACTACCTTGTGCATCTTGCACCATTTTAATGATTTGGGCCAGCATGGTTTCTTTGCCAACTTTCACCGCCTTGAACCGAAAGCTTCCTTTCTGGTTTATTGTTCCGGCAAAAACTTTTTCACCGTCTTGTTTCAGTACAGGTACAGGCTCTCCGCTCAGCATACTCTCATCTACATACGAATTACCAGAAGTAACCATTCCATCCACTGCAATTTTTTCGCCTGGCTTTACCAATAGTACATCACCTTCATGTACGTCTTCAATGGCAGTTAGTTTTTCGGTTCCGTCCTGTGTTATTACCATCACAGTTTTTGGTTGCAGGCCCATCAGTTTTTTAATGGCAGTAGAGGTGTTTCCTTTGGCTTTTTCTTCTAATAATTTTCCTAAAAGAATAAAGGCAATAACAACTGCAGCAGCTTCAAAATATACATGTGCATGTAAACCTCTCTGATGCCAGAAATCCATAAAAAGCATATTAAATACACTAAAAATGTAAGCAATACCTGTACTCAATGCTACTAAAGTATCCATATTGGCAGAACGGTGTCTGGCCTGTTTCCATGCATTGATAAAAAAATCTTTACCCAGCCAAAGGACCACAGGAGTGGAAAAGAGCCACATAATTTCGTTACCGTAAGGCATATCCATAAAAAACATACCAATTGTTACTACAGGTATGGAGAGGATAACAGCCCAAATAGTTTTGTATTTTAATTTTTTGAATTTCTCTGCGTGGATGGTCTCCAGGGATTCCTGCTGCTTTGTTTCTTCAACGATAAGCAAGTCATAACCAACACCTTGCACCGCTTTTTGCAGTTTGGAAGCATCCGTCATATTGGGAAGATACTCTACGGTAAGATTTCCGGTTGCATAGTTGACAGAAGCGCCGATCACACCTGGCTCGTACTTTACGATACTTTCTGCACTTCCGGCACAAGAAGCACAAGTCATTCCCAAAACCGGAAAAGTGTTTTTTACCGTTGGAACACCATAACCCAAGTTTTTAATAGCTGTAACGGCTTTACCAACTGTTTCATTATCTGTAACAGTAATGCCCGCTCTGCGGTTATTTATTTCCACTTTGTGACTTTCTACACCATTTACCTGTGCTAATCCTTTTTCAACAATTAACGCACAATGTTCACTTTCTACGTCTTCTAATGGAATGTAAACCGTTTCTCTATTGTTATTTGTAGCCATAATTTCGATTGATTTATTTACAATACAAAATTGGCGACAATATGGAGAACAGTTATTGTGGAATTATAGAATTGATTTGTAATATTTACTTACACCTTGTCCAACGGTTTTCTCTTTTCTTCCTTGATTTGTTTGAAATAGCTGGGGGTAAGTCCGGTTACTTTTTTGAACTGGTTGCTTAAATAGGCCACACTAGAATAGTTTAACCGGTATGCAATTTCGCTTAAAGACAGCTCATCATAAACCAGAAGTTCTTTTACTTTTTCAACCTTTTGAGCAATAAAATATTTTTCTATTGTAGTACTTTCGACCTCTGAAAACAGATTGGAAAGGTAATTGTAGTCATGGTTTAGTTTTTTACTTAATATATCAGATAGATTGGCTTTTGTATCATTATCTTTATAATGTACCAGATCAATAATTACATTCTTTATTTGCTCTATTATCCTACCTTTTTTATCATCGATCACTTGAAAACCTAAAGGTACCAAAGCACTTTCCAAAGCATCTTTTTCACTGGAAGACAGCTCTTTTTCAAGAGTAACTTCACCCAGTTTAATATTTTCCAACTTTAATCCAAGTTTCTTCATTTCATTCTGCACGACTATAATACAACGGTTGCAGACCATATTTTTGATAAATAGTATGTTCATATTTATTCTCTGTTCATGTATAAAATAAATTCACAATAAATCTAATAAACAAATCTACGATTAAAATAAAGAGCTTTTGGCGTTCATTAATTAATTTATATACGGTATTCCTGTTAAGATCAACAGGCACATTAAAAATGCTTGAAAAACTATTAAATCCTGTAATTTTCAGGAATTACAGGATTTTTTCATTACATGGAAATCATCCATTTCCAACACCCAAATAAACTTCTAATGAAATAGCATAATCTCATCAGTTTTCCAGGTGATTCTTCTTTAAAAACTCCCCTATTTTATTCCATTCAATCTGTCCGGCAATAGCATTGGAATTGGCGTCAAAAACGTGTTCACCGTAAGGAATTTCAACATAGGAAACAGGAAGTTTCAGATCTTCTGCTTTTTTCACAAATTTTCTTGTCGCTTCTACATTGACGACATGATCGATCTCACCGGCAATAATAAATGTGGGTGAAATCCCTTCGGAAAGCTGGTCTATTAAGTTCAGCTGGGCATACCGCTGTGGAAATTCAGTGGGTGATCCTCCAAGGTATTTTCTGGCTGCATCTTTCAGGTCGATATTTTTTTTCTCATCTATTTTCTGCCAGAGTTCCGATAGGCTAACTGGTGGATAAATAGCAATAACAGCCGCCGGAAGCGGAGGCTGAGGTGAATCATAAGATTGAGCAAAACCTTTCCTTACTCCTAAATCTGCCTGCATTACCAAAGCTGCTCCCGCAGAACCGCCTACCAAAACTATTTTGTTCGGATCAACATTGAATTTTTTTGAATTTTTCATAACAAACCCCATCGAAGTCACGACTGAATTAACCGCAGATTCCCAATTGTGCCGATCGTTCTTTCCTAAAGGATAATCTATGGAGAAAACCGTGTATCCATGGTCCTTAAACCAATTGGCAGCATACCCGACCTGGGTTCTGTTTCCTTCGATAAAAGCACCACCATGCACCAGAATAACCGGAATGGCAGGTGTAGAAGATTTTGTGTCAGGGCGGAAAACATCTATATGCTGTTCTTCATTATAAATACTAAGATAAGAATAAGTTTCCGTAGGTTTTACCGGTTCTTCAGAACTTTTCAATCCCTGAGAAAATGAAACCTGGGTATTGTATTTTTTAGCCGTAGAAAACATAACTAGGGTGAAGTAAATCTGAGCCGCAAAAAACAGCACTGAAAGAACCAGATTAATTTTCAATAAGTTCCGCCAGTATTTTCCATATCTATAGAAAAGAAAACAGATACACAGAAGTACCAGACTCAAAATAACAAACTGTGAATTGAACTGTATGGTGAACGAACTGCTATACCCGCTCAGAAGCATGGGTGCCTTCAGGTACACCGAAATCATGGGAATAACCAACAATAACAGAATGATGAAGAGTAAAACTGCAAAGAATATATTTAAAAACTTTTTCATTGTATTAAAATTTATAGGTTACTGTAAGATATCCGGAAGTCGGTGGAATTGCAATCGTGAAATAAGGAGTATTGCCGGCAACTGCAGAAGCATATTCAGCCTGGGTGAAGTTTTCAAAGCCGGCAAGCTGCTGCTGAAGAGTTCCCGGCCTCTGGTAGCTCATCACGCCATATTTGTTAAATACATTGTTCACATTAACCAGCATGCTGAGATGCTCATTTACGTTATATCCTATTCCCAGATCAAACTGTGAAAATCCCGGTAATTTATAGACATTGGTATTACTACCCTCTCTTTTTCCCATATAATTCCAGGTTACAAATCCAAATGCTTTACCAATTTTCAAATTAGGACTTATATTGGCCATAATTTTTGGAGTATACGCAATTGTAGTTCCTGAATATGAAAATACAGTATCATCTGATGGGCCGGGTGCACTTCCTAAATTCCATAAATATCCTTGCTTCACTTTCGGATCCTGTACTGTAAGCACCGCCCTGATACTGAAATTGTCGGATGGTCTGATATTGGTTTCCAGTTCAACTCCAAATGTTTCATTTTTATTGTATAATGATGGAGTTGTATAGAACCCGCCTTTTCCGTCATCGGCCATAAAGCTGTAAGGCACATTGCTCAGCAAACTGTAAAATGGAGTTATAAAAGCATCAAAATAGGTTGTTTTAGTCTTAAATCCCATTTCCACCTGTTGTGTTTTTCTTGATTGCGGATCAAGTAAGCCTATGGTTTCCGGTCTGTTGGCCGCAAAGAACATATCGAGATCCGGAGACTTGCTGCCTTTAGAATATCTTGCATATACGGCAACATTATTATTGAATTTATAGTTCAGTGCTGCTGAATAGGAAAAGTTTTCCAGCTGTCTGCTGTAGGCAACATTGGTAAGCTTTGTCAGGGCGTTATTATTGTATACGGTATAAATGTTGCCATCCGTACCTCCGTTTTTGTCCGAAAACAGATACGTCCGGGTGTTATCCCCTTTGATCCATACCTTTTCATACCGTACTCCCCAATCCAATGTCAGGTGATCTGTAATATCCCAGGTATGCCCGAAAAATACAGCTCCCTGCTGCTGTTTAGCTTTGAGTTCCAACAAATCTCCCGTGCTCCCGGCCGCCTGTGCAAAACCTTCATTATTCGTCAGTTGATAAACACCGGGGTTTGTAAAATCTAACGTGGTAACTCCCGTTAAACTTAAGGTTATCATTCTTGGTCGATTCTCTAAAGTCGTAAGTCCTATTCCATTGATTCCGGAAAAACGCCATACATCCGAGTAACCATAATAGCCGCCAAATGAGAAATTCATGGTATTCCATTTTTTATTGATGGTCAGCTGATTCATAGATTCCTTTACCTTATTTTCATAAAAATTAAGCGATGACATTACAAATGAATTATTCTGAATAGACTGACCCGGCAATTGATTCTTCGTGATCTGGTAAACAGGTAATCCTCCAGCTCCCAGCGTAGAATTAACACTGGCAAGCTCCTGTCCTGTGAGGGCATCTTTAAAAGAATAGGTTCCCACTCCCAGTCCGCCGACCAAAAAATACGAGGTCATATCATCCAGCGATGTAAGAAAAGAATTCCCTACGCTGTTCTGTACCACTTCATTATCAGAATACTTGCCTGCCAAGAACAATTTCCAGTCATTTCCCAGGTTATGATCCCAGTTTAATCCTACAGACCTGTATTTGCTGCTGACCAGGCGGCCCGAATTATAATCTATATTCCCTCCATGAATAAAATCCGGAGAATTATACTGTAACTTCGGAATCAGCAGGGATGAACTGCTGCTGAACCCTTCTGCCGGCTCAGGGCTCGTATAATTTCTTGTAGGAACCAATTGTGCATAGCCATTTTTGTCGTCAAGATACTTTACAAATACTTTCAAACTTCCTTTATTGTATTTTTTTACAATATTCGCCTTTACCTGCCCCCCATTATTAAATGGATATCCGGCATATCTGGCACCCAAATCATACCGGTAAAATCCACCAATATTAAAGAACCAGTTCTTTCCCAAAGGTCCTCCAAAGTTGACATCAAGTCTATGATACCCTGAATTATCTGCTCCCTGAACACCATATTTGGCACGGATTTCTCCTCCAAATTTACTTCCGCCCGTTTTTGATATATAATTGAAAATTCCACCTGGCGCATTGGCAGCAGTAATAGAAGCAGGGCCTCCTCTCACGGCATCAATCTGAGAAATAGTGGCATCAGCTCTTAGAAAAAAGTCCGGTCCATAATTATAATAGGTGGTATTGGTTACCGGCAAACCATCTTCCTGCATAGATATATATTCATAAGCAAACGTACCATCTGAGGAGCCCGCGCTGATCCCTCTTGAACTTACATTGTTTCTGATCTCTCCCAATGACGAATTAACATATACTCCGGGAACATTTTTCAGCAGATCTGCAGCACTCACCGGAACCTGTTTATCAATGACATCACTTTTCAAAACAGAGATCGCAATGGGGGCATTCATTCTTGTTCTTTTATCAAATACCCCAGTCATGATCACCTCATCAATATCTTTTGTTTTTAGGGTATCAGCTTCTTTTTTCTGGGCCATCATACTAGAAGATGCTGTCAGAAAAAGTATGGCTACCGTAATTTTTGTATGTAAAAATTGAGTCTTCATATACTTTAATCGTTAATTTGTGCCATTTTTTTTAAGCCATTCAGCCACGTTGGCGAATACAATCTGCTCATTTTCCGGTAATTTTGTAATAAGATGGCCAGCTCCGGGAACGACTACCATTTTATACTGAACGCCTTTTGCTTTAAGCGCATTTTCCAGGATATAACCTTGCTGGATGGGAACTACCTCATCTTTATCCCCATGAATGATCAATGTGGGAATCTGGTTTATAAATTTTACAGGGCTTGTTTGAGTATAAGCATCCGGGATAGCATCACCAGGATTCCAGACCACCTTATTTCCAGACATTTTATCCAGAACCCCCAAAAGGTTAGCGGCTTTCACGTACTGTAACGTCTGAACATCTGTAAAATCTACCGGACCACACATCTCTATGATGGTTTTGATCTGAGTATTTTTGGTGTAGGCATACATCAGGGAAACATGGGCACCGGAGCTTCCTCCGGAAATTGAAAACCCGTTTTTCCTGGTATTCCATTCCCGGGCATGTGAAGAAAGGAATTTTACAGCATGGTCAATATCATCCAGAATTTCAGGAAGATGTGTGTCTGTAAGATTGACGTACCGATAATTGATATTGGCAACAGCGATCCCCTGTGAAAGAAGATATTCTACAAATTTAACATCGTCTTTTCGGTCACCCATTGTCCAGGCACCACCGTGGATGCTAATGAGAAATGCTGTGTTAGGGCTTCTATCGGCAGGAAGATAAACATCCATTATGTTCTTTTCGTGTGTTCCATATTGTATGTCGGTAAGCTTTTCTTCTTTTTGGTTTACAGAAGCAGTTTTGGCACTTTTTACGTTTTGTGTTGAGCAGCTTACTGTCAATAATCCAATGGACAGAGCAGCGATTTTAAAATAATTCATTTCAGTTGTTTTTTTAAATTCTTTTTAAGTATTTTTCCTGTGCCACTTAATGGCATTTCGTCTATAAATTCTATAATTCTCGGGTATTTATACTTGGCAATCCTTTCTCTTATCCATAGCCTGATATCTTCTTCTGAAGCGTTGCTTTCTTTTGTTTTCACCACAAAAGCTTTAATTTCTTCACCCAGTTTTTCATCATCAATACCGATAATGGCGACCATAGAAATATCAGGATTTCTCATCATCACTTCCTCCACTTCACGGGGATAAACATTCATTCCTCCCCGGATAATCATTTCCTTTTTACGGTCAACAATGAAGAAAAAGCCGTCTTCATCCTTTACAGCAATATCTCCGGAAAACATCCATCCGTTTTTCAGAACTTCGTCAGTTTCTTCACGTCTTTTATAATAGGCTTTCATCACGTTGGGACCACGATAGATCAACTCTCCTTTTTCCCCAACCGGAAGTTCATTGCACTGGTCATCTACAATCTTTACCTCAACTCCCCAAATAGGAGTTCCGATAGAACCGGGTTTTCTTCCCACAGTCAGCTGGTTGAATGTCACCACAGGAGAACCTTCGGACATTCCATAGCCTTCAATAATGGGAACTCCGAAACGGGTTTCAAATTCATCAATAATTTTTACAGGAAGAGAAGCTCCCCCGGAAATGCAGATTCTCAGTTTTTTAATACTATTGGTATTCTCTTCAGTATTCTCTTCATTCAGAAGCGCCCAATACATGGAAGGCACGCCCGCAAAAATTCCGATATCAAAGCGGGTAATGAGCTGGTAAACTGTCTGGGCATTAAATTTTGGAAGCAGAATAAGATGAAGTGACTTCCGGATTCCTGCAAGCATCATCACCGTTAAGCCAAAGATGTGAAATAATGGCAAAACAACAAGCTGCGTTTCAAATTCAGCCGCCGCAACTATGGTGGTACTGGCTTCTGCATTGGTAAAAAGGTTAATATGTGAAAGCTCTGCTCCTTTGGGCTTTCCTGTAGTTCCCGAAGTATAAATGATAACTGCTGTATCTTCTGCTGAGGTAATGTAAGATTCAAAATAGGTTTCTTCATCTTTAATGAAATCATCAAAATTCCCGATATCTCCTGCCAAATGCCCTATGCTGATAAAATCTTTGCAAGTTTCGCATTGGCCAAAGCCTTCTTTTCCGAATTTCCCTACAGGCATTTCCGGAGTTCCGGCAAAACACAAAAACAGTTTACTGTCGGAATCGGAAAGTTGATAAGCAATCTCTTCAGGTTTAAGAAAAATACTAAAGGGTACAACTGTTGCTCCGGTTTTTAATATGGCAAAAAAAATAATCGGAAATTGAGGAATATTGGGGCAAAGCAAAGCGATCTTGTCACCATAACCTATTCCTGCTTTTGTAAATGCATTGGCTGCCTGGCAGACTTTCTCATGAAAGATTCTATAATTGATGGTAGTTTCTCCAAGGCTTAGGGCTGGTCTTTTGGGGTTACTTCTTGCACTTTCTTCCACTAAAATTGATAAGTTCAGCATAGTTTTGTTCATATTAAGTTAATGTTGATATGAAAAGGGCCTTAGCTAAAGGATATTTCATATGAACTAATCTTAACTCCAAATTAATGATATGCTGAACACGTGGTGATACGAAAAGGAAATTCTGTGATACGGAAAAGAAATTTTTTCGAAGTGTATAAAAATACAACCTCTTGTAAACGCCGAAATAGACAACATTTACAACATCCATCCGGAAAGTGTTTAAGTTTTACTGACGTTCTTCGGAAGGAAGTTTTCCGAAATGACGGAGATAAAGCTGAGAAAAATGCCCACGATTATTATACCCAATAAAATCACTGATCTCTCCTACCGACTTTTCGGTTTCCAGAAGCATAGATCGGGCTGTTTCCATTCTGGTTTTAATGATGTATTGATGGATAGGCAGCTGGGTATAATCTTTAAATCCTTTTTTAAGATCACTGCTGTTGAGCCCGCAGTAACGGCTGATTTCCCTGATGGCCAGACTTTGGAATGCATTGGTGTCCACAAAATCTTTCGCGAGCTTTATTTTGTCTTCAAATGCTTTTTTGTGTTCAAAAGTCTTCTCATCAGAAAGAAGATAATGAATCCAGTAGCTTAAGAATTCCAGCATTCTGCTTTCAAGAATAATGCTGCAGGATGCATCATCAAACGGAGTATCGAAAATAGTTTTCAGTTTTTCCTGGCTCAGATAATTGCGTTGTGCATTTTCCAGCTTTTCTTTCAACAGTCCGTTATCTTTTGAAAAAAGGTTTTTCGGAACAAAAATTCTCACGCCATCAATATCGGTGGTATTATGTTCAAACTTTTTTTCATCATTAATAAAATTGCTGCTGATTTTCCCTTCTTTGTTGATCCGGAAATCCATCATTCCGTTGTCGCCGACTTTATGTGGAGAGTGGAAAATAGTTTCTTCATGAAAATTCCATTTCCCCCGGAAAAAGTGAAAATTTCTCTTGCTGAAAAGAATGAGCTTCCCGCTTCCCAAATCCTCGGGCATCTCCAGAACAGTAGAGTTCAGGAAATCTTTGTCACAAAATCTGTAATCCTGAATCAGACCTTGTTTAAAACCATCCGGCTCCAGGTAAGGAAGGAGTAATTCCATAAAACGGTAAGTTATTGGACTGTAAGTTAATAAAATTATAAAACATGACAAATATCATGTATTTATCTGAAGATATGTTGTGAGAATTGATAGAGTGACCTCCTCCAGGTAAGCCATTCATGACGGGTTTCCGGAGAGTTATATTGGACATAAGGATAATTATTTTTATTTAAATAAGTTGTTAATATCTGATTAAATTTAAAAAAGATCGCATCTTCTTTTCCCCCGATTCCAATAAAGAAATAAGGCTTTTTCTTAGATGTTAACAAATTTCTGATAGGGAGTTCTTTAAAAGGTTCGGTTTCGGTTCCTTCGTAAATTACAGGACTAAAAGCCCCGATTGCCGAGAATAACTCCGGATGGGAAACCCCAATCAGCATAGCCTGATAACTGCCACGGGAAAGTCCCGCAATAGCTTTCTTACCAGAAGTTTTATATTTTTTTTCAATATAGGGAATTAGCTCCTTGGTAAGTATTTTGTCAAGATTTTTAGAAGAAAGTACCGTTCTGGGATAGTTGTCCGGCATTTTTTCCTGTTCGGGATTCAATGCAACTCCATAATCCATTACCACTATCATTTTCTTAGCCTTTTTTTCTGCGAAAAGATTATCGAGGATATGAAGGATATAGCCTTGTTTTTCCCAGCCTGTAACATCTTCTCCGGTACCGTGGTACAGATATAAAACGGGGAGTTTTTCAGATCCGTAATTGGGAGGAAGATATACTTTAAAGTTCCGTGTGCCATGGGTTATTTCTGAATTCAGACTGTCGTTAACAATTTTTCCGTGCTTTACATTTTTCTCCAGGAAAAAATCTTCTCCGGAAGGGACTTCAATTCCACTGGTAGGCTGGCTGTATCCAAAATACAGCTGCGTATTGGGATCATTTGTACGCTGGCCATCTACGTTGAACCAGTAATAATGAAATCCTATTTCCATGGGGGTAGTAGAGATGTTCCAAAATCCATTTTTATCTTTGGAAGCAGAGGATTTTATACTTTTCATTCCGTCGCCGCCATCTAAAATTACTGATTTTGCATCAGGAAAATAGACCTGAAATTCTGCTTTTCTCTCTGCGTCCATTTTCGGGAATTCTTTTCCCGGTAAAACTGTTGAAGAAGTTTTATACGTTTGGGAAAACGCAATGGAAGAAAATAAGACGAGAAATAAAGATATTTTTTGTGAGTACTGCATTATTTTAATTTTAAAATGTAAGAAATTCGCAGTCAGAGATTACAATATGGTACTGCGTTATTTAAATCAATAGTAAGGAAAATATTTTTCTTTATCAAAATCTATGGAATATTGTTTTTTCTTCTGCTGTCAAAAATTACAGACTTCCTGCCCTGTTTTTATGCTGATTATTTAAGAAACTGCTTCATCATTCTTACCGTGATCTCCATACTTTCCGGGAGTTGCATTCCGTGGGCATAGCCTGCAAAAACATGTAGTTCTGTAAAAATACCTGCTTTTATCAGACGGTCAGCATAAGCCAATCCGCTATCCCGCAAGGGATCTGTTCCGGCAACAAAAATGACAGTTGGCGGAAGGTTGGAAAGATCTTTATCATTTCCGGGCAGCACATATTTTTCTTTTGAATTGCCGTTTTTTCCTATATAGAAATCTTTTAAAACCGGAAAGTCATCACTTTTAAGACCCCGGATTCTTTTAAATTCAATAACTGATGGATAATCCATCCTGAAATCTCCAGGCGGAATTTCCAGAACCTGTAAACTTATTTTTGGGCCTTTCTTATCTCTTGTGTATTGTGCCAGGCCTCCGGATATACCAGCTCCTGCACTGGAACCTCCTACAGCGATCAGTTTTGGATTTCCACCTATATTTCCTGCATTTTTATGGGCCCACAATAACGAGGCATAGGCATCTTGGAGGGCTGCCGGAAAAGGATTTTCCGGAGCGAAACGGTAATCTATATTGATAACCACAGCATTTCCTTTCAATGCATAATCTGCACACCTCTGGTGATCCCATTTGGGAGTTCCATATACAAAACCACCCCCATGAAACCAAAGAAATATGGGAAGATTTTTCGAATTTTTGGGTTTATAAACCGTTACCGGGATTTCGGGGTCTTTTGCGTTCAGTCCCGGAATTTTAGACCGTGCCACTTCAATACTGTCTTTGTTTTTCAGTTCCGGCCAAGGCATTTCTGCCTGAATTTTGCGATCTCTTTTCACTTCTTCAAACGTCATATCCTGAATAGGAGTATTATTCATTACCTGGAACTGGGGCAGTAATCTTTTTTCTGCTTCCCGGGCAGTGAGCGGATGATATTGTTGCGCCAATGATAAGCCCGGGAGCAGGAAAGCCATTAAGAGTAACAGGGAGTTTTTCATAATCATAGCAATAGAGGATTGTATTCTTTCAAAAGTAACATTATGCTAACCATCGGATGACACGAAAAGGAAATTTTGTGATACGGAAAAGAAATTTTTATGACCATAAAACACTACTATAAAGCATGGATAAATGGCTTGGACCAAGCTTAATCTTTCTCAGCATTATATTAGATTATGGGTGAATATAATCTCTTTTCAACAGATCATGCATTGAAATATCATTTTCATAGATTAAAGATCAGATGATTAAAATTTTTTAATAATAAATATAATAATACTTAATAAATTACAGACTTTCACCCTAACAACCTGTAAATGAAATTAATGAAGCTGTTTTATTTATTCGCAAAAAACAGCCATAATCCCCATATTACCTTCTTTATGAAATCACGTAATAAAGATTTAATACTCTATTAAAAAATAAATATCCATATTTGCAGCCTTAAACTCAAAAACGCTAGTTTATTTCATGAGCATTATTTTTAAAAAGCGACTACTTATAGCGCTTGTATTACCAACGGCCGGCATATATTATGCACAGAGTACGAAGGATTCTTTAGAAAAATCTAAATCTATTGATGAGGTGATGTTAGTGGGAAGAAATCTTTCCCAGACAGCCAAAGAAAGAAAAACCCCTGTTGCAGTTTCTACCATTAAGGCAGCTGAAATTCAGGAAAAATTAGGAAACAGGGAATTTCCCGAAATTATGAAGTCTACCCCATCCGTGTACGTTACTAAAGTAGGCGGCGGATTTGGAGACAGCAGAATTAACATGAGGGGTTTTGATGGTGCCAACATTGCGGTGATCATCAACGGACAGCCTGTTAATGATATGCAGGGAGGTACTGTATATTGGTCCAACTGGACCGGATTGGCAGATATTGCAAGCAATATTCAGATTCAGAGAGGGTTGGGAGCTTCTAAATTTGTAGTTCCGTCTGTAGGGGGAACGATAAATATTGTAACCAAAGCTACTGATTCTGAGCAAAAAGCAATGATAAAGGCAGAAGCAGGTAATGACAACTACTCCAGAGTATCAGCCATGTATTCTTCCGGGTTAAAAAATAAGTGGGGAACAACTGTTCTACTCTCCCGTTGGCAAGGTGACGGTTATATCAACGGAACCAAAGGAGAAGGCTATTCATGGTTTTTCTCTACAGGATTTAAGCCTAATGAAAAGCATGCATTCAACTTGATTGCTACAGGTGCACCACAGGTACACGACACAAGAAGATCTTCTGCAACCGGAGCGAATGTAGCCACTTTACGACAGTTTGAAACCTATGGAAGAAGATATAATCCACAAACAGGAATGCTGAATGGTTCTTCATTCAACTTGGCGCCCAACTTCTATCACAAACCTATTGCATCACTTAACTGGGACTGGAATATTAATGATGCCCTGAAGCTTTCTACAGTTGTTTATGGTTCCTGGGGACGTGGTGGCGGTGGTACCGGGCTTAATGGTTCTATTAAAAATGCTAATGGGCAAACTATGAATTTCATGAATTATGGCCAGGGCGGAGACGGCACTATCAACTGGGATATGATTTACCGTTACAACAGAGGGGGTATGGTCACTGATTATAATGGAAACTCCTTCCAGAAACCAACCTTTACTGCTCCTGCAGGATCTCCGGCTGATTATAATGGACAATATGTAGCTACTTTAAACGGGACTTCCGGTATTGTTAGAAAGCAGAGCATTAATTCTCATGACTGGTATGGAGCCATCGCAGATCTTAATTACAAAAAGAATAACTGGACCTTTAACGGAGGGATTGACCTTAAAACTTACAAAGGAGCGCTTTATGATATCGTTACCGATATGCTGGGCTCTGATGCATTATATATTCCTAATACGGTGAATGCTCCAAAAGGATCTTATGTAGACCAAACCGTAAAACCGGAACCTCTTACCAAGCTTAATAATGCTCAGAAAGTATCTATATACAACGAAGGGTTGGTAAAATGGGCAGGTTTATATGGAATGGTTGAGTACAGTTCAGAAAAGCTAAGTGCATCTGTTCAGGCTTCAGTTTCTGAACAATATTACAAGAGAATAGACTATATGCTGTATACTCCCGGAAATCAGGAAACCAAGTGGTATCATAAAACGGGATATATTGTAAAAGGAGGTGCCAACTATAATATAGACCAGCATCATAATGTATTTTTCAATACGGGAGTTATTTCGAGACAACCGCTATTCAATGCTTTATTCCCATCAAACCAAAACATATACAACGATGCGAAGAATGAAAGAATCTTTTCTGTAGAATTGGGATATGGGTTCAAATCCCGTTATGTGGATGTTAATATTAACGCTTACAGAACACAGTGGGATGACAGATTCATCTCAAGAACATTTAATGCCGGTGCCGCTGATGTTGCCAATTTCTCTCAGTTAAAACTTGGAAATGCTTATTTCTACAATGCCCTGAATGTTGGACAAGTACACCAGGGAGTTGAACTGGAAGCGAAAGCAAGACCTCTTTCTAACCTTAGGCTTAGAGGGATGCTATCGTTAGGTAACTGGAAGTACAAAGGGAATGCAAATTTCAACATCATGGATGTTCAGAGCAACCAGGAAGTCACTGGAGCAACAGGAATCATCAACATCAAAGATCTGAAGGTAGGAGATGCTGCCCAAACAACAGCAAGCATCGGGGCTGATTATAATATTACCAAAGCTTTCAGCATTGATGCTAACTGGGAATATTATGACAAGCTATATGCACAATTCAATCCTATCAACTTCCTTACTGAAGCAGCAAGAGAAAAAGGGATTGTAAAATTACCAAGCTATCATTTATTTGATGTAGGGGCTACTTATAAATTCATCATTGATCAGAAAAAATCATTGACATTAAGAGCTAATGTATACAACTTATTCAATAAGTACTATATTTCTGAGCTAAGCTCCAATATTTTTGCAGGTGATAAAATTGCCAATGGTCCGGATGCCGGAAAAACATACCAGGAAGCTGGAAGGGTTTATCAGGGCGTAGCTGACGGCAATACAGGATTCCTTGGATTTGGAAGAACCTGGTCTGTTGCAGCAACTTTCAGATTCTAATTATACCATCTGAATATAAATCAATTGAACCCGTCACTTTTGGCGGGTTCTTTTCTTTTAAAAGATGTTGTTATCTTCTCTTCATCCCATAATCAATATCATTAATTCTCAATCGATTTAATCTTTAAATCCATATCAATCCTATAGGCAAGATGTTCATGCATTTTTTCTATGAAATGAAGCTCGGCATTCATAATCTTACCGGTTGATTTTTCAAAATTATATTTTGTTTTGACACTGAATTCAAACTGATCAATAGTGAATTCCTTCTCATTTTCGTAAAGCTTTTTGATATGACTTTTAATGAGTTCAGCACGGTTGTTCAGTACGGAATGAAATTCTACAAAAAGAGTATTGTTTTCTTCTTCAAGCTTCACCAGTTTTAGCTGATAGCTATACTCTCCTCCCTGCATCAATCTGGAACGAACACTCAACGGACTGGATAAAAAACTGTAGTACTCATTAGGTGGAAATATCAGACTATAAACTTCCGGTAACAGAAGAATATACTGTAGGTTTTTCTTCAGTTCTCCCTCAAAGCTTTTCAATCCTTTTTCATAATTGGCAACCAATTTAATCTGATCTTTTTCTTCCGGAAAAACAGTAACCATTTTATTTTCTTTCCATTCTTCCCAGCTCTTCCACAGCTCCTCTGTATTCTCAACAGAAAGTATCTTTCCGTTTGCATTTCGTTTGATATAAAGATTACGTGAAATATCAGCAAGGGCAAGACTTTGTTGTAAAAAGGATTTCATTGTATGATCTTCCGTATTTCCTGTAATTTCAAGAAGATTTATCCTATTGTAAATAAGATCTGATTCTTTCTGCTGGTCAAGAAGAAGTTCAGATGAGGTTTTTAAAGAAATTGGGGAATTTTCCTTACCCATCAGAAAGATATTCTCCACATTCAGGGTATATTCCTGCGAGAATTTTTCAAGTTGAAGAAGAGGAATATTTTCCCCAAAAAAAAAATTTGAAATACTCATTACTTTATTTTGACTCCTGTACAGTTTAAATGATCTCTTCTAAAGATATTTTATTTATTATGAAAAATTGGTTTTTATATATTTCGTCCACTCTTCCTCAATTTCCGGATCATTATTTTCTTCATCAACAAAATTATAGTTGCTATAAAAATTATCGAGCTTCATAATTAAAGAAACCTGATAATTAAACCATTGGTGATATTCATCAGATTCTTTCCATAATTCTCTTACTTCTGAATGCTCTTTAAAGAAAAGGATCTTTTTGGCGGCTTTTATAACCATTTGAGCTAATAGAATCGTATCTACGGATTCCAACTGTGGCAAAATGTAGTCTGTGGAAATCAGTTTCAAACGACCACTCAGTGCTTCAAGTATTGCTAACGTAATAAAGCTCTCTTCATCATCTATAAAATCATCTTCATCCAAAATTTTGGTGAGATAAGGAATCACTAATTCTTTATCCGGAGATTCCTCCAGTTCAGCAAACCAATCTGCAGCAGTATCATTTTCAAAGTTCTTGTATCCCCAAGCCCCCATAATTATATTTTAAAATTAATGTTTATAGAATCTGGCTAAATCAAATCCCATTTCCTTAGATAATTCATAATAGCTTTTATCTGGATCTAAATTTAAATCTGAATAAATTTGTTTTCTTTCATCGGGATGATATAAAAGATCTAAATCTGTAAGGCTTTCATCATAATAATCTCCGTCTATTAAATCCTCTCTTCCTTGTAACCCTAAACTAGCATCTAAAATCACAACAGGGTATTCCGGAGCAGGAAGAACTCCAGGATATTGAATCGGATCCTTAATAGCTGTTTTGAAATAAAGTTCTCCCCTCATTAACCGAACTTCATTATATGCATTTCCTACAACTTCCGGAAATTCTATATTCTTAACATCAACTTTATGATGTCCAGCTACTTCCCATTTTAAACTATTTGCTTTTGAATCTATTTTAAATACAAAAACTCTAGGAATTAATACTTCCATACTATCTGGAAGATTGGGAGAATCATATATACCTTTGTAAATTTCTATTAGATGGCATCCTGCATAAGTTGTAAAATAGTTTTCATCGTTTGCCTTTGATTTTTTTAGCTGGCTGTCTACATCAAATAAGACCCTACCAAAAATAAAAAGATTTTTGTTTTCTAATTTTAAATTGAAAATATCTCCAACCTCTAATTTTTTTATCATTTTTATGGACATTTTATAAGTTTACTAAAATAATTAAATTTCCTTTTGCTTAACGCATTAATCTTATTTCTAATTTCCGCTCCTGCTTTTAAAGTTTTAGTTCCATTTTGCATTATATGATATTGTTCACGAGCTGCTGTTTGAAATGCATTCCAAGTTCCAGACTCTAATGTTCTACTAACATATCTTCTAGGATCGAGTCCTTTCTCTAAGACATGCTGAGTAAATCTTTTCCCATCTTCTTGTATTGTTTTTCCAACATAAACATATTGTTTTGTTTTCTTATCCCAAATCCCATAAATTTCTGATGGCTTAGGAGTGAGATCATGAAAAACTGAATTTGGATAAGACTTTCCATTATGCACCAGAATATCAAGTGAAGACACAAAATAATTATGTACTTCGTCAACTTCAAGATTATAGGTTTTGAAATTTCCAACAATTTTTTCGGTCTTTTCTACAATAATAGATTTTCCGGTGGCATCCATCAACAGATTTCCGCTTTCAATATCTTCTGCATTAATCCAGTCAGAATGCGTTACCGACCAGAACCTGTGGGCTGATGTACTTTCAATGATTTCATCCCCAATATATAGCCTGCAAAGACTTTCAGTATGATTTACATACACTCCGGTAACCTGTTTTAAGACTTCCGTATGTTTATCCTGATCAAAAGCTGTAACATAATCTCCTACTGAAATTGTTTCAATAGCTGCATAACCACTATTTTCATCAATTTTCACTAAAGTTCCGGCAGGAAAACAATGTTTAAGTTTCGCGAGGTCATCCCAAGTTTTTGCTACAAGCTCAGCGGCTTCATCAGCCATTTTACTTAAGCATTTTCCACTGTTATGCACCAGAACCCCTGAATTCCCTACAAAATAATTATGCCAGTGGTCTACCTCAAAATTATAGACTTTCTGAGGGGTATAATTGAATTCTGTTTTTTGTATAATACCTTCTTGCTGGTCACGCAAAAGAATTTTATCTCCTTCTTTCAATTCTGAAGCATCCGTCCATTCACCATTGGTATAAAAAGGGTGTGTAGCCGTTGTTTCAATGACTTCAGCTTCTGTATAAATACTAATCGTATGGTCACTTTCATTGGTGATTAAATCAATCACCGGCTGAAGGGCTACGGTATCTGTATCTTCATCATAAGCCCAGACCAGATCTCCGATGCGGATGTCTTCAATATTTTTAATTCCATGTTCAGTATGAACAGGTGTTCCAGCCGGAAAACAGGCAAAAACACAGGTTTTAAGAAGCTTTTTAGCGATATCGTCTACACTTTTCTTTAAGGCTTCTTTACTCAGTTTTTTCAACGCAGCTTTTCCCATCTGCTGAAGAGCTTCTTTAGAGATAGCTTTTGCACCAGCTTTTATGGCACCTTTCACACCGGCTTTTGCACCCTGCATGGCTACTGTTCCGGTTCCAAAAGAAACCACTCCTACCGCAATAGAAGCCACATCCCAGATTAAAAATCCGGCATTCATGGCTGCTCCCCAGCCATCACCGGTCTGTATATCATTGATAAGATCACGGCCGCTTCCCCAAACTGGGATCATCCCTTCCACAAGACCTGCTTCTCCCACACTGTCTCCATGTCCGCTGTCATCTAGTTCACGCTGTGCCTGATCCTGCATATCTTTTACTTCCTGAGCGGCATCGTCCGGAAGAGGAACCTGTCCGCTCGTCATAAATTCTATCTTTCCACCCACAGGACATTGACAGGTACTTTTTCCTATCAAAGATCTGATTCCGTTGATTTTTACCTGCCAGGTATCCTGCCAGGTCATAGGAACAGTTGCGGGAGTACAGGGACCACCACTGATTTTGCATACCTTAAAGGATGGAATATTAATCAGAGGAGCAGCATCTTGATTGGTGGCCACCAAACAACCATGGATCTTCACCTTTGTATTGAACGTAGGTTTAAAGAAATCCGGGGCAGCTCCCTGATCACACATCATCAGGGCATTGAGGGTTATGTATTCTAACTCATCCATGATTTCTGTTTTAGAATTACATAATATTGGTATCTCCGGAAGACATCACAGCGCTTGGCCCTCCGGTAATTGTAAGTGGAGAATCTGTGCTAATATTCATCGCTCCTCCTTTACTTGAAAGTCCGAGTGCACCGGTAAGTGCAGTAATATCAATGATTCCTTTTCCTGCTGATGCCGTAATTCCTGCTTCAGATATGGTAATAGAATTATCTCCTACCTTCAGAGTGATACTTGTTTTTCCGTCAAGAGTAATATTTCCTCCAGCATCCATTTTTAATAAGGATTGTGGTGGAGCATCTTTCTTACCCCCAACGTTGATTACATTGGTACTTCCTGCATTTACGGTATGATTGCTATTGGCGTTGGTGGTTGCATTTCCGGTTCCGTCAAAATTCATATTGGCACCACCCTGATCTTTAAGATTCATGGATCCGGCACCATTATCATATTTCAATTCTGCACCGCTTCGGCCACTGAAACTCATGATATTATTTCCGGTACCGCCACCAGCTCCTATTCCGCCATGGAACATTCCCCCCATGACAAAAGGGCGGTCCGGATGAAGATGTACAAAGTTAACAATCACCTGATCCCCAACTTCGGGAATAGACATAAATCCGCGGTTCTTACCTACTTTTTCACTGCTTCCGGCATCTGGTGTCATTACACGGATAAATTCAGTGGTATCCTGTCCACTCTGCCAATCAAGCTGAACCTGTACACGGCCCTGATTTTCAGGATCGGTGTTGGAAATTACTTTTCCAAACTGGGGTTCTGCCACCGGAACTGTAAATTCCGGTCTTGGAATAAATCCGGTATCAGCAGCTATTGCCTGAAAAGATCCATCATAATATCCACGGGCATCTACTTCATGAGTTACCTCTATCAGCATAAGCTTGGTAAAATATCCGGTATCGTTAGTATCTGACTTACGCATTTCTATATCTGCAATACAGCCTGGATAAAGGAATGGTACGGTTGTATTCCCTGAAGTAACAAAAACTTCTGAAGCCTTACTTCCCGCAGCACCTTTCTGTGAGGCATCAATATCCATAAAGGAAACAGCCTTGATAGGTGCAACACGTAAAGACGGCGTCTGAAAAGTCTTTTCTGAAATTTCATAGGCACGCTTGGCGATCTCTGAGGTATGGTTAATTTTTGAACTTCCACCTTTGAATTTTTCATTTTTGCTGCTGTTGTATCCATAAAATGATGGATTCACATGCTGAGCTTTCATTTTAATTTTAACGTCAGTGAGATTACTGCCATAAGTCAGCATCACAGGTTTTTCCTGTGGAGGCAGCTGTCCGAAATGCAGCACTTCCCCGTCATAAAAGAATTGCTCCCCATAAGCTTCTGCTATTCTCGCCAGATAATTATAATGGGTTTCTTCGTATTGACAACTGTAAGAGACATTTCCCTGACGGGCGTCTACCCTGAAATCATATTTTCCCTGCCCCAATCCTTCTTTAATAACTTCATTAGCGATGCTGTTCAAACTCATAGGCTGTGCTCCTCCAAAACTTTGAATATGAGGGGCTGCATCTAACAAGATTGTTGGACTGAACCCTGATAAAACAAGGTTCCCAAGACTTCCTTTTTCCTGGCTGAATCCGACTTCTGTGATGACTCCGACAAAATTTCGTTCTGCACCACCTTCCACATCTTTATACTTGAATACTACTGTAATCCTTTTTCCAAGAAAATTCTGTACTTCTTCAAGATTATGATTTTCTGCACTTCCTAAGGTATCATGCGCCAGAATGAGTTCAAACTCATGATGTTTGGTAGTGCTTTGGGTGAGTTTAAAGTGTTTGAAATATTTTATCGGCTTGCCTTCCACATGAATATCAAGTTTTACTACGCGGTTAATGCCTGCAATGGCGCTTTCCGGAATACTGTCTGCATTAAATATTCTTGATGTAGGCTGCTTTGCCCATAATTTTCCTTTAGTAATGGAAGGTTCATTCGGCAGCAAAGGCTGATTCAGGAATTGTTTTCCTGTATTCACTGCATTATTCACTTTTGAAGTAACTTTCTTTACTTCTTTGATTTTTTTATTTTCCTGGATTTTGTTTACAAAACCTGTCTTGTCTGAATCTATTTCCGGTTTGGGAAGATTATTCTGTTCCTGAAACATGACGTCAATTTTTTTTTGGTGTATGACTTAATTAGATATTCAACCTTTACAGGTGAGACCCTTTAACTTAAAGAACCAATCGGCAGCTTGCAACGGCCTCTTGAACAAGCTTTTTTATGATTGATCTGAGATAGTTGCAGTCGGAATTTTCAGAAATGCAATTCCACTTTAAGTACCAGACAGTACTTTTTACAGGATTGATTATTGTATTTTTTCATAAGTTTTTTCGGTGATTTTGGTAATGCAATATATAACCTTAAATATTCACGTCAAAATGAACTATCTATTATTTCAAAAATTGTAGTAGAACTACGACAATGAATTTTAAAAAACCTTTCTACCGGAGCTTTTCGTGTCACTGCTAAATAAAACATCCATGTTATGATCAGATAATCAGTAACATGGACGTTAATTTACAAATACTATGATTTGTTTTTATTTCAAAACTTTTTCATAGCAGTTAAATATTCCTTTTCGGAAGCGAACTGTTCCTACAAGGTCGTATACTTTTTTAGTATAAACAGCATTCGCAGTATCATTCATGGAAAAAGCATCAAACCGAATCGATGGATATTGATTTCGCCTGGCAAATTCTTCGGCATACCGAATCATTTTACTTGATATTCCTGATCCCATTGATCAATACCGTGATCAGCATATGTGCTTTTACTTCTTCAAGCGCCTGAGCAGCCTGAAGTACATCACCATGAACAGCTTTCCTAATCATTATAATTATTTAATTATTTACTACATCTTTTTTCTATCCAATAACAGATATTTACTTTGAATTCTTAAGCTGCATTGCCCGTTGATAAAAAGACTGATTGGCAATTTTTTTTTCAGCTTCATCAATCGCTTTCAGGAGATTATTTTCATTATCTGCAATTTCACTCAATACAGTAGCCACCAGTTCCCATACCGGTTTCATTTTTTCAACCAGCTCAGTACCTTTGGGAGTCAACAGAAATAACCTTTTACGTTCATCACTCTTATCTTTTTTCCATGCTAAGAGTTTAAGCTTTTCAAGTTCTTTGAGCAGCGTTATGGTAGAAGGATGGGTATACCCAATTTCATTCGCAATTTCCACCACACTTGCAGTTTCTTTTTTGTATATGGTAAAGATGACCGGAAACCATTTGAGTTCAAAATCTATCCCAAATGCTTTGTAGATCATAGCTCCATCTTTTCTTAACTGTTCGCTCAGGCGGTGTAACCGGGTTGAAATAGCAAGAATCCCTGCTTCGTTGATAACGTTCATAGAGTCCTATTTAAATGATAAAAAACATCATCGGAACCCATCAATGGAAATTGAGCCGGAAGTTCTTCTTTCTCAATCTTTTCAAAATCATTCCGTTCATAGAACCGCTGGGCAGCCTTCAATACCGTGATGGTTCCCAAATATAAATCATCTATTCCATTTTCATGACAGAAAGAGAGTAAAACTTCCAATAATTCCTGTGCAATATTCAGTTCTTTTCCCCGGAATTCTTTTTTTACAAACATTTTCCGGATCGCTCCTGCCCTTTCATCAAATTTGACCAAAGCAATGGTTCCCACCAGTTCCCCATCTATAAAAGCTCCCCAAAAGTTTCCTCCAGCTTCGGTATAAAAGCTTTCAATCTCAAAAAGGTCCGGCTGGTCATGGATTGTCAGCGGAACGTTAAACTCTTTTTGCTGAATCGTAAGAATGAGGTCTATAGCCTGATCTGAGTATGAATTGCCTATAGGCTTTATCAGTGGTTTCATCGTATTCTTTTATTTAAACAATCATTTTAATATTGTGTGATATTCACAAAAACGAAACTACGTAGTTTACTACGTATATACAAACATAATTTTATTTTTATAATGATTTTAACAGTTCTTAAAAAAAAGGAACAAAAAAACGTATGCCAGTGATGACATACGTTTATATAGGTAAGCGTAAAATATCTTTTATTTCCAGCCTCCGCCTAAAGCCTGATAAAGCTCTACACCGGCTTTCATTTTATTGTATCGTGCATTGGAGATATTAAGCTCCGCATTTAATGAATTCACACTTGCATTTAAAACTTCGAGATAGTTGGCCATACCGTAGTTTACCAATTCCTGGGAATAGTCAACTGATTTTTTGTAGGCATCCAATTCTTTTTGTTTCAATTCAATAAAAGAATCCTGTACAGAATATACTCTGATGGCATCGGATACTTCTTTTCCAGCGGTAAGCACTGTTTTCCTAAAATTTAAATAAGCTGTTTCCTGATTGGCAAGGCTCACATCATAGTTCGTCTTGATCTGTCTCTTATTTAAAATAGGCTGAGCCAACCCTGTCACTACATTGGCAAACAATGAGTTGACACTGAATAAGTGGTCGATATCTACAGACTGAAGTCCTCCGCTTCCGGTGATTTTTAAAGTAGGATAAAACTGGGCTTTAGCTGAATTGGTTAATTCAAAAGCATTCATCAGGCTATATTCTGCTCTCATGACATCCGGACGGTTAGCCAGTAGCTGAGTAGGATATCCTAATTTTAAGTCAATAGGCAGATTCTGGTTTTCCAGCGTAGACCTTTCAATAGTGTGGGAAGGTTCCCCCATCAGAAGACTCATTGTATTTTCAAGTGACTGTATCTGTGTATCAATATCAATCAATAGAGATCTTGCATTAAAAACAAGGGCTTCACTTTGCTGTACCGCCACTTCTGTAACGGTTCCTGAAATTTTCAAAGCTTTTGTTGTTTCTAAATTCTTCTCACGTACTGCAATGGTTTCCGTAATGATCTTTTTCTGAGCATCGAAAGTCAACAGCTGGTAGTAGGCAGAAGCAATAGAAGCAACAAGGCTGCTTTTTACCGCTTTATGTGCAGCAACTGTGCCTAAATAGGTGGCCAGCTGTGCTTTTTCCTGCGCTTTCAACTTACCCCATATATCCGCTTCCCAGCCAATACTTGCTGTAATATCAAACTGATTCACATAGCTTCGGTTTCCAATGATCTGTCCAAACTGAGTGTTGATAGACTGAGTCTGGAAAGTATAGTTAGGGCCAATAGAAACGGTAGGCTGATAAGCTGCTTTACTTTGTTTCAGATAAGCTTCCGCAGAACTGATGCTTTGTAAAGCAATTCTGATATCCAGGTTATTTTCTAAAGCTTTTGAAATATGGCCTTGAAGTACAGGGTCTGTAAAGATTTCTTTCCATGAAATATCTGCAATATTGGTACTGTCAGTAGGAAGCATATCTGTACGGAAAAGCTTTTCGTCTACAACGTTTTTCGGCCTTTCATACTCTTTTCTGGCCATACAGGATGTAATGGCTCCCAGTATGAAAACTGAAAAAGTGATTCCTTTTATGATGTTTAATAAACTCTTCATTATTTAAAATTAGAAGTTAGAATCCAGAAATGAGAAGTTAGTTTTTAACCGGATAGCCAGTGTCTAACTTCTCTTTTCCAAATCATTATTTTTTATTCTGCTAAATTGATATCTTCTTTTTTGAGAGGTTTAATTTTTTCCTGCAGTGTTTCAAAGATCACATACAGAACAGGAATTACAAATAATCCTAAAATTGTTCCTATCAATAGTCCAATAGCGGCTCCTGTTGCAATTGATCTGTTACCCACTGCTCCAATTCCACTTGCTAAAACTAACGGCAATAAACCGAAGATAAATGCGAAAGATGTCATTAGAATGGGTCTTACTCTGGCTTTAGCTGCATTGATGGCTGACATTACAATCGTTTCACCATGATGCCTTCTCTGAACAGCAAATTCCACAATAAGGATCGCATTCTTAGCTAATAAACCAACAAGCATGATCAGGGCAATCTGGAAATAAATATTATTTTCCAAGCCCATAATCTTCTGTCCGAAGTAAGCTCCCATCACCCCAAGAGGAAGAGAAATAATAACGATCAGAGGAAGGATATAGCTTTCATACTGTGCAGAAAGGATAAAGTAAACGAAAATCAAGCTAAGCCCAAAAATAAGAAGCGTCTGAGATCCTGAATTCAATTCTTCTCTGGTCAATCCAGTAAATTCTACTGCATAGTTTTGATTCAGGGTTTCATTGGCCACCTGCTGTACAGCGGTAATGGCATCCCCGGAACTGTATCCTTCAGAGTTTGCTCCCGTTACCTTCACTGAGGTAAACAGGTTATAACGGCTTACAGATTGTGGCCCGTATGCTTTAGTAAGAGTTACAAACTGGGAGATCGGAGACATTACTCCTGAACCTGTTTTTACATACAGCTCGTTCAGGTTATCAATACTTTTTCTATTATCCGGAAGGGCCTGCACCATTACTCTGAACTGTTTTCCGTATTTGGTAAAGTCAGCAGTATAGACTCCCCCTATATATCCTTGCATGGTAGCAAGGATATCACTTACGGAAACCCCAAGTTGTTTTGCTAACGGAACATTGATATCCATTTGATACTGAGGATATTTTGTATTGAATGAAGTCTGAGCAAATTGAATTTCCGGTCTCTGCATCAGTTTTCCGATAAATTCATTGGTTTTATCATCCAGATCAGCATATTCTCCACCTGATTTGTCCAGCAATACCATTTCAAAACCTGCACTGTTACCAAATCCCGGTACACTTGGCGGCTGAAAGAATACAACTTTGGCATCAGGAACAGATCCTACAATTCCAAATAGTTTTTTGGTAATATCTTCAGAAGTCTGTCCGTCTTTTTTTCTTTCTTCGAATGGTTTTAGCTTAACAAAGGCAAGACCATTGTTACTTCCGTTTCCGGATAAGAATCCTCGCCCTGTAGAAATTGTTACATTCTGTACTCCCGGAACTTTCAATGCTTTGGCCTGAAGTGTTTTCAGGGTGTTGTAAGTTCTTTCCATAGAAGCTCCCGGAGGAAGCTGGACATCTGTAAAGATAATCCCTCTGTCTTCTGTAGGTACAAACCCTTTCTTCATACTGCTGCTTGCCCAGAATAAGATACCTCCTGTAACGGCAAAAATAATCAGGGTTACCCATTTATGTCTTAATAGAAACACAAATCCTCTTCCGTAACGTTCAGTAGTTGTTTTAAAAGCAATATTGAATTTATAGAAAAACTTCTGTAACAGATTTAAGTTCTTATACTCCTTATGATGCTCTTCGTGAGGTTTTAAGAATAATGAACATAAAACCGGGCTTAACGTTAATGCATTAACAGCAGAAATGATAATCGCTATAATAAGCGTAATACCAAACTGTTGATAGAATACTCCTGTAGGACCCGTAATAAACGTTACCGGAATAAATACCGCAGCCATTACCAAAGTAATAGAAATAATAGCCCCTGTAATCTCATCCATCGCTTCTACCGTCGCCTTTTTCGCATCAGAAATACCATGTTCCATCTTCGCATGTACGGCTTCAACGACCACAATGGCATCATCGACGACAATACCAATCGCGAGAACTAAGGCGAATAATGTTAACAGGTTTAATGAATATCCAAATAGATTCAGGAAGAAAAATGCCCCTACAATAGATACCGGAACCGCGATGGCCGGAATCAGCGTAGATCTGAAATCCTGAAGGAAAATATATACTACAATAAATACCAGGATGAAAGCTTCAATCAGGGTATGTACTACCTTTTCAATAGAAGCCTCAAGAAATTCATTGGTATCAAAGTTGAAGGTATATTTAATTCCCTTTGGGAAAGTACTTTCTGCTGACTTCAGATATGTTTTGATATTTTTAATAATTTCCTGGGCATTGGAACCTGGCGTCTGGAAGATCCCCATACTGATGGAAGGTGAATTCCCATTCTCCCCGATTCCTGTGTAAGACTGGCCTGCCAGCTCTACTTTAGCAACATCTTTTAGCATCAGGTTTTGTCCGTTTGCAAGAGATTTTATGATGATATTATCATACTGTTCTTTATCGTTGAATTTACCTACATACTTAATGATATATTCAAAAGAGCTGCCGCTGTTCTGGCCAATGGAACCCGCTGCCGCTTCTCTACTCTGCTCATTGATAGCATTGGTAACATCTGTAGGTGTTACACTGTAGGCAGCCATTTTTGCCGGATCCAACCAGATTCTCATCGAGTAGTTTTTACCCCCGAAAACGTTGGCATCTCCTACACCATTAACCCTTTTTAAGTTGGGAATAATGTTGATATTCATGAAGTTCTGAAGGTATACGTCATCCAGATCCTTATTTTCGGAATAGAAAGACATATACATCAGTGCACTGGTTTGCTGCTTTTGCGTTACAACCCCTGAACGTGTCACTTCAGAAGGTAATAAAGGCGTCGCTCTGGCCACACGATTCTGTACGTTTACTGCGGCAATATCCGGGTCTATTCCTTGTTTGAAGAAAACCTGGATCTGGGCAGAACCGTCGTTTCCAGCACTGGAAGTGATATAATCCATACCTTCCACCCCATTGATCTGTTCTTCCAGAGGTACCACTACACTTTTCATTACCGTCTCAGCATTGGCTCCGGTATAGTTGGCGGAAACACTCACTGTAGGCGGCGCAATATCCGGATACTGTGTAACCGGTAACGAGACAAGCCCTAAAATACCGAGAATCACAATCAAAATTGAGATTACGGTAGATAAAACCGGTCTGTTAATAAAGTTTTTTATCATTAGAATTTCGGTTTTATTGATTGAACAAGACTATCCATTTTGATTGGTTTCGGCTTCACGGCAGTTCCCGGTTTCAGACCTCCGATTCCTGCTGCTACAACAGTTTCCCCTTTATTTACCCCCGATTTTATAAGAGCCATATTGTCGATTCTGTCAATAACATTAATCACAACATTTTTAGCGGTATCTTTTTCTACTTTATATACGTAAACAATACCTTGCTGTTCATAGGTAGCACTTTCAGGAACCACCAATACGTTATCATAACGTTGTGGGAACCTAATGGTTCCACTGTTACCATTACTTAAAAGCTTTTGGGCATTAGAAAAAGCTACCCTGAATTGAATAGTTCCTGTTGTAGGATCAATCTGACCGGTAATGGCTTCAATTTTTCCTTTTTCAGGATAAAGACTGCCATTGGCTAGCTGAAGCTCAACCATCGGAAGGTTTTTTATTTTCTCAGGCATTGATGCACCCGGAGATTTTTCAAGGAAATCAAAGTACGCTTTCTCATTCATTGAAAAGTAGGCAAAAATCTGTGATGTATCAGAAATAGTGGTCAGGGGAATCTGGTCAGAAGGTCCTACCAAACTACCTACTTTCAGTGGAAGTTTACCGATAACCCCTGAAATAGGTGCACGGATGATAGAATAATCGATGTTGGCCTCTACTCCTTTGTAATTAGCCACAGCCTGTCTTTTTGCCGCATTGGCCTGCTGCAGTTGTGCCTGAGCCTGGGCCAGATTGGCCTGAGCCGTCTGTAGCTGGATGTTACTGATGATATTTTTCTGAACCAGAGGCTTTAGCTTGTTGACTTCAAGCTGAGCCGCATTTACTGAAGCCTGAGCTGCGGCAATAGTAGATTCTGCGGCACCAATTCCTGCTTTGGATGCTGCTGCATTTTCAGTAAGGATATTGGTTTCCAGACGAAATAAAGGCTGTCCTTTAGTAACATATTGTCCTTCATCTACCAATAGCTGGGTGATATAACCCTGTATTTTTGCACGTACATCATTGTTTACCCTACCCTGAATGGTAGCCGGAAACGTCTGATAACCCACTATATTTTTTGCCTCCACAGAAATAACAGGATAGGGCTTGGCACCATCCTGTTTAGGAGCTTCTTTTTTGCAGGCGGTTAGTGAAAACGCTGCAATGGAAAGTATAACTAGCTTATTATTCATTTTAAAGTTTATTAAGAGATTCCTGAATATTTTCTATATTTTTATTTAGTAGCGCTTTGTAAGCTTCTATTCTTTTGTTGTAGTCATTGTCTTTATTTTTTTTAAAATTGTTTAAATCATCTAATAACCTCAATTCGTCCTTCATCTTTTGGACAACTTGTTCGAATCGGATTTTCTTATATTCATCATTGGTGAAAAAATACCTTTTCCTCTCATCCATTTTGTTGTGGTCTACGATAAGCTGCATATTGAGAAGCAATGAAATACTTGTGGACACGGAGCTTTTACTCGCAGAAAGCACTTCAACAAACTCGTCAAAAGTAATTCCTACTTTCTCACAATCGAAAAGAAGGTAGGAATAGATTTTTGAGGCTAATGGGGGTATGTTGAAAAGAAAGCCATAAAACTTTACGGCATCCTGAAATATTCTTTCATCAATTTCTATACTTTTGTGCATATTATAAAAATGTAAACAAAAGTAGAAATTAGTTCAGAACTAAACGAACAAAGATGATAGAGATTATAAATACAGTTTCTTTTAAAAATTCAATGAAAGTGGATTTAACTTTTGGCTTAAATTATAATCTTCTCAAAAGCTTTTCTCATTCCGTCTTTCAAAAGAACCTCTCCACAATAGGAATATCCTTTACTTTCCAGAATTTTCAGCATGGCAATATTATCGTAATTCGTGTCTACTTTTACACTCTGAATTCCATGAGATCTTGTAAAATCTTCGATATGGTCGAAAAGCTTTTTCACCATTCCCTGGCCTGCAAATTTTTCATCTACTGCAATTCTGTGTACGACTACAAACTCTCCATCACTCAGCCATGCCCCTTCAATGGTACTGTAAGCAGGCTCATCATTTAAAATCAAAGCAGCGAAAACAGCAATTTCTCCATCTACTGTAAGAACATATCCAAAACCTTTTGCAATATCGCTTTCTACCGTTCCCAGATTAGGATATCCGTTTTGCCATTGTGTACTGCCATCCAGCCTTCTTCTTTCTATAGACTGCTGGATGATTCCCCAAATAATTTCTCTTTCTTCAATTTCCGCTTTTCTCAGTGTAATTTCTGGATTCATTGTTCTTTGATTTTGATTAAAGGATTAGGGCAATCAGAAGTTCTGTCGTATTATTTACTCCTATCTTTCCGGAGGATGGCAAAACCAGATGACTATAAATAATGTATACTAATAAAGCCTGTTTTTCAGAAGCCTGACACTTACATCCTTTAGTATTCTTGTTTATTTTAATAATGAGTTGCTAATTAAAAAACCGAAAACTAATTAAAATTAATTTTCGGTTCGAAGTAGTAAAATTTAAAATTATGAAATTGTTTTATTGATTTTCACTTTGTTGAAGGTAAGCATCTACAATTTCAAATGCTCTTTTTTCATCTTCCAGATCTACCATTACTTTTAACGACGTAGCCGTGGGAGTTGTGGTAAATGTAAGATAATTATTTTCAACCGTGTTTGTAATTTGTCCATCATCCAATTTAGACTTAACCAACTGAATTTCTGAAGGGTTATCACTTTCAAAAACCGATACTCTCGTACTTCTTTCCATATTCTATATTGTTTGAGTATCTAAATATACAATGATTTTTTGAAAATTACAAATCCTGGTTTTAAATTTTGTTAATATTGTTTTCTATTTTATCTAACGCCAGCTGAATTTCTTCTTTGGTAACATTAAGGTGAGGTCTGAAACGTAAAGACTGGTCTCCACATGGAAGAATGATCAGTCCGTCATTGAAGAGTTCATTCATCATTTTATTTCTGTCTCCCGCTGATGGAAGATCAATGGCGCACATCAATCCTCTTCCTCTTGCATTGGAAATTTTCTCAGGATATTTCTCAGCAAGAGCTTTCAGGCTATCCAGCAAAAAGTCTCCTACCACTCTGGCATTTTCAACAAGATTTTCTTTTTCAATAACCTCCATTACCAATTGGAAACGAAGCATATCGATAAAGTTTCCTCCGAAAGTAGAGTTGATTCTTGAGCTTTCTCTGAATACATTATCAGGAACTTCATCAAATTTCTCTTTATTGGCCAAAACTCCGCAAACCTGTGCTTTTTTACCGAAAGAAATGATATCCGGTTTTGCAGTAAAGTGCTGAAAAGCCCACATTTTTCCCGTAATGGCAATACCGGTCTGAACTTCATCAAAGATAAGTAAGATTTCATTTTGATCACAAAGCTGTCTTAACCCTAATAAGAATTCATCTCTGAAATGGTTATCACCTCCTTCTGCCTGGATTGGTTCTATAATGATACAAGCCACTTTATCCGGATTCATCAAAATAGCTTCTTCAATCTGTAATAAAGCAAGCTTTTCATTTTTGATGGTTTCTTCCAGATTTTCTTCCGTAATCGGGAATGATAATTTCGGATTTAAGATTCTTGGCCAGTCAAATAAAGGAAAATATTGGTATTTTCTGGGATCTGAAGTGTTGGTTAAGCTTAACGTATAACCGCTTCTTCCGTGGAAAGCCTGTCTGAAATGGATACAGATTCCGGCTTCAGTCTGAAGTCCTTTTGCAAAGTTTTTACGGGTCTTCCAGTCGAAACAGGCCTTTAAAGCATTTTCAACCCCTAAAGTTCCGCCTTCGATAAAGAAAGCATATTGTAATTCTTCAGGAATAACTACTCTTTCAAACACTTCTAAGAAATGAGCATATTCTTCTGAGTAAACATCTGCTAAAGTTGGTTTGTTGACAGCCATTCTGCCTAACCATTCTGATCTTTCTACAAGATACGGGTGATTGTATCCAACAGAAGCTGAGGCAAACATAGAGAACATATCCAGATATTCCCTGTCTGTAAGTTTATCGTAAAGCCATGATCCGTGAGATTTTTCAATGTCCATCACGAAGTCAAACCCATCTGCCAAAACGTGCTTTCCTACTGTTTCTTTTACTTTATTTGCTTTTATATCTAATATTTGTTCCATAATAAAATTGATGTGTGATTTAATAAGTGAATGATTAAAAACTCACAGGAATGAGCTCTTAATCATTCAGGTTATTAATTTTTGTTTTTGTTTTTTGCGCTTTAAGTAAAGCTTTTATAAATCAAATTTAATACCTTGTGCTAAAGGAAGTTGCGCGGTATAATTTATAGTATTGGTTTGTCTTCTCATATAGTACTTCCAAGCATCAGATCCTGATTCTCTTCCTCCTCCGGTTTCTTTTTCTCCACCGAAAGCACCTCCGATTTCAGCACCTGAAGTTCCAATATTAACGTTGGCAATACCACAGTCTGAACCTGCATAAGAAAGGAATAATTCTGCTTCTCTCAGGTTTTGGGTCATAATTGCAGAAGATAATCCCTGAGGAACATCATTTTGAATAGCAATTGCTTCTTCCAGGGTTTTGTATTTAATCAAATATAAAATCGGGGCAAAAGTTTCATGCTGCACGATCTCATAAGAATTTTTCACTTCGGCAACGCAAGGTTTTACGTAGCATCCTGATTCGTATTCTTTCCCGGTTAATACACCGCCTTCAACAACAAATTTACCGCCTTCTTTTTTACACTTTTTGATAGCTTCTTCATATTGATTCACTGCATCAGTATCAATTAAAGGACCTACATGGTTTTTCTCATCCAACGGGTTTCCGATCTTCAACTGGCCATAAGCTTTTGTCAATCTTGTTTTCACTTCATTATACACACTCTCGTGGATGATCAGTCTTCTCGTGGAAGTACATCTCTGACCAGCTGTTCCTACGGCTCCGAAAACCGCTCCGATGATAGACATATCTATATCTGCTTCTTTCGTAATGATAATTGCATTGTTACCTCCTAATTCAAGGATAGATTTCCCGAATCTTTCTGCTACTTTAGAAGAAACCATTCTTCCTACTCTTGTAGAACCTGTGAAAGATACTAAAGCTACTCTTTTATCATCTACCAGCTTCTGTCCGATTTCATGGTCTGATACCAACACACTTGAAACTCCTTCAGGAAGATTATTTTCCTTTACAACTTCATTCATGATATTCTGACATGCAATTGCACACAGTGGTGTTTTTTCTGATGGCTTCCAGATGGTAACGTTACCACAGATCCATGCTAATGCAGTATTCCATGACCATACAGCCACGGGAAAGTTGAATGCTGTGATGATTCCAACCACACCTAGCGGATGGTATTGCTCGTACATTCTGTGTCCCGGTCTTTCTGAGTGCATCGTGTATCCCTGAAGCTGTCTGGAAAGCCCCACAGCAAAATCACAGATATCAATCATTTCCTGTACTTCTCCAAGACCTTCCTGCAATGATTTACCCATTTCATAGGAAACCAGTTTTCCAAGATCATCTTTATATTCTCTCAACTTCAGACCCAGCTGTCTTACAATTTCTCCTCTTTTGGGAGCAGGGATCATTCTGAATTCCTGAAATGCCTTTTGAGCAGTCTCAATTACTTTGTCATAATCACTTTCTCCGGAAGTCTTTACTTTAGCGATTAATTTACCGTCTACAGGAGAGATACTTTCTATCGTCTTTCCTGAAGCGAAATATTTTCCGCCCACTGAAGTCCCTTTATTTTCTTCTTTAATACCAAGGTTTCTGAGTGTTGTTTCGATTCCGAAATCCTTTACTTTTTTTGACATAAAATCTTACTTTTCGTTCTCTCTAAAGATAAAAATATTATGCGAACCTCAAAACTTTAATTTTTAAGCTGTTTTTTATTTGGACTAATTATAAACATATGTATCTTTGTAGGGTAAAATTTTGACATTCAGAAATGGAGAATAATACATCAAAAGAAGATTTTTCAAAACAAAAAGATAATTCAAAGTGGAAGCAGTGGATTAAGCGTTTTGGTGTCGGGGGAATTATATTTTTTACCGTAAAGGGGATCATTACCTCGACTTTAATTTATTTTCTTGGAAAGAATTTCTGGAATATCATTACCAAATATTTTTCAACGATATTCGGGTAAGACAACAGACAATGATATAAAAAGAAAGCTGAGAAAAAATTCTCAGCTTTCTTTTTATAATTAAGGTAATTGAATAGTTATTCTAAACGTAAACTACTCTTTCTTCTTCCTCCCCGAATCAACCAGGTTCTGATGCAGCAAGTATTCAATCTGTCCGTTTACACTTCTGAATTCATCATTTGCCCATTTTTCCAGGAGTTTATAAGTAGACTCATCTATCCTTATGACAAAGGATTTTTTACCTTTGCTTTCGGAAGAATTTTGTACTTTTTCTGATTTCATTTTTCTTGTTTTTAACGCAAGATGCGTGAAGATTTATTTTCCAGATTCATTGTTTACAGGCGGATAACAACTTCCCAATCCCTGGAAATTATTCATATTTTAGTTATATAATGTTCCTGCATTTAATATAGGGGTTGCTGCTTTTTCACCACATAAAACCACCATTAAATTGCTTACCATTGCTGCCTTTCTTTCGTCATCAAGTTCAACGATATTGCCTTCGGAAAGCTTTTTCAAGGCAAGATCAACCATTCCTACAGCTCCTTCTACAATTTTGGTTCTCGCTGCAACAATGGCAGTAGCCTGCTGTCTTTGAAGCATCGCTCCTGCTATTTCTGATGCATAGGCCAAATGGGAGATCCTTGCTTCCTGGATAACAATTCCGGCTTTTGAAAGACGGTCTGTGAGCTCCTGTTCCAAAATAGAATTGATTTTTTCTCCACCTTCTCTCAACGTAATGGGTGCATGGTCATCCTCCAGATTATCATAAGGAAAACTCATGGCCAAATGTCGCACTGCTGCTTCACTCTGCATTTTTACAAAATCTGAATACCGTTCAACATCAAAAGCTGCTTTATAAGTATCTCCCACTTTCCATACGATTACTACTGCAATTTCAATTGGGTTTCCCATTTTATCATTCACTTTCAAGGTCTGTCCCTGTAAATTCTCGGAACGCAAAGACATTTTCTGTGACGAATACAGAGGATTGATAAAGAATAACCCGTTCTCTTTTACCGAGCCTACATATTTTCCAAAGAAGTTTAATACTCTTGAGTGATTAGGCTGAATAATCATTAATCCTTTCAGGAAGAAGCATGAAAGTAAAAAGCAAAGCATTGCAATAATCACATAGGCAATACTCTGATCAACTCCGGAAATAAAGAAATAAACCGAAGCAGCAAATAAAGCCAGACAGATTACTAAGGTAATATAACCCGACATGGGTTTTAATGTTTTTTCCATAACTGAATTTTTAATTTGATATTATTTTGATATCATAAAGATAGCATTAATTTTTGAATGCCAGATCTAAATAATAAGTTTTTTTTGTGGGGTATGGAATAAGCAATAGCAGGATTGCTATGTAGGTCTGGCTATCTCAGAAGGTTCTCTACGTAACCGTACCGCGCATCATCCGGTACCCGTACCGCACAAAAAAATCCCGGAAAATAAATTCCAGGATTTTGATTGTATAGGTCTGCCGCTTTTACTTCTTCGTTAATTTTTTAAACTTGAAATAAGAAACTGCTGATAAAGTAATCATTGTTGCAATTCCGATGTATACCCAGGCCGGTACCGGTACCGGGTCTCCTGCTGCATAAGAGTGAAGTCCGCTTAAGTAGTAATTTACCCCAAAATAAGTCATTACCATTGAGCAGAACGCAAACATTGTTGCTACGTGGAACGCCCATCTGCTTCTCAATCCAGGCACTAATCTCATGTGCAGTACAAAAGCGTACACCATAATCGAGATGAAAGCCCATGTTTCTTTCGGGTCCCAGCTCCAGTATCTACCCCACGATTCGTTGGCCCAGATTCCTCCTAAGAAGTTTCCAACCGTTAAAGCGAAAAGACCAATGGTAAGAGACATTTCAGAAACCACTACCAATTCTTTCAATGTGGTATCGTGATGAATTTTATAGGTCTCTTTGTTTGAAATAATATAAAATACCAGAGAGATCACGGCAATGATCATCGATAGGGCAAAGAAACCATAGCTGGAGGTAATAATCGCTACGTGAACAATTAACCAGTAAGATTTCAGTACAGGAACCAATGGTGTAATCTGCGGATCAAGCGCTGAGCCTCCATGCGCAAATCCCATCATAATTACCGCTACCATAAATCCGGCTGCAGGAATCAATGCATTGGAATTTCTGTAAAGAACAAGCCCTGCTGTAATTCCTACCCAGGAAATAAAGATAATAGCTTCATATCCGTTACTCCAAGGGGCATGACCTGAAATATACCATCTTGCAACAAGGCCTAAGAAGTGGCATAAATACCCTATTAAACCTATCGCAATAATGACCTTGATTATTTTATTTAGTAGTTTGCTTGACTTGAATAATTCAACAAAACCTAAGATCAAAAGAAGTCCTCCTATGATGGTGTAGAATATTAATAATTTGAAATTAATATCTGCTTTATTCATGAAAACTTCAAGATCTACTTTAGATTGGGCAGGAACAACGCTTTTACCCCATTTCTGCTGATATTCTGAAAGTTTAGCAAGTTCCGAATCTGCTTTACTCCAGTTTCCTGATTTCTGAGCGGTAAGAACTTCTGCAAAATAAGGCCCCATTACCTGCTGAGATTCCATATCCGGTTCAAATTTCTGGTCAAGCCATGAATGCCATGTATGGTTAGCATCATTTTTTACCGGTACAATTCTCATAAACTGACCACTGAAAAACTCGTTAAAAATCTGAACTCTTTCGTTTACAGCAATTACTTCTTTATCATAATTGGTCTGATCTGCCGGCTTTTTACGGAAAGCAGTGTTATAATCATGCTCAAGGATGTATGTTAAATTACCGTTAGCATCTGCAGGGAAAAGATTCATTAAAGAAGTATAACCGTCATCATCAGCCTTTGTCTTATTCTTTAATTCGTCTCCTCCTTTCGGCCCCACTTTAATCATTGGAACCATTGTCCAGCTTGGGGTATCTGTATTTACGGATAAGAACCACTGGTTAGCAGTAAGGTATTTCCCGTCAGTTCCTTTGAATTTATCTTTCTTGTATAGTTTTCTTAAAACATCCAATGCTTCTGTATTGATAGGAACAATTCTTCCTTCAAAACTTTGCACCAGGAGGTATCCGAATTTATCAGCATGCTCCTCACTGATTCTGTTTCTTGCAATGATTTCATCCGGAGAGATAGATCTCATCTTACTCATTGGCGCTGCCAGAGAATTCTGCTTTGGAGCAGCACCATCAAGCGGTTGGGCAGATGGAGCCGGAGCATGAGTATGCCCGTCACCTTCTACATGTACATGCTCTCTGCTTCCGTCGGTAGTTCCATGTGTTTCAATTTTCTGGGCATTACCCCCTATACTTAAAAACAGTAAAAGAACAGCTGCTGTCTTTGCTTTTTTCTTGCTGGCGTCAGCCAACATTTTATTTAATTTCCAGAAGTGAGTTCCTTTCCAGAAGAAGATCACAAACATTCCTAAGAATAATAATCCGTATCCTATGTATGAAATCAATGTTCCCCAGAAATCATGGTTTACAGAAAGCACGGTCCCCATTCTGTCCGGATCAAAGCTCGATTGGAAGAGACGGTATCCTTTATGGTTAAGAACGTGGTTCATATAGATTTTATAAGGAGTTTCTTTACCTTCATCAACAATTTTCACATGGCTTTCGTAAGCACTTGGAGAAGAACTTCCAGGATAAGTTTCCATTACGAAATCTTCTAACTTCAGGGCAAAAGGGGTATTGTAAACCTTAGGCCCGAATCCAACCATGATATTTAACCCATCCATAGTCACCTGTTTATAGGCATTTGGATTTCCTCTTTCCACAGAAAGATCAACCAGACGTTTTGTTTTTGGACCCTGCAGTTCTATCTGAAGCATGTCTGGAACGTTAGCATCCTTCTTTCTATCTCCTTCAATAGCGATCAATCTTCCTTTTTTCAGTCCTTCAGGAACTACAAGTTTTAATTCATTGATCGTATATAAACTTCTCAATGCCAACGGTTGGAATTCATCCTTTACTGTACTTCCGGTAGCCTGAGTGGCCATCGTCATATAGCTTGCATCAACAGGAGTTTTGATGAATAATTTTCCTCCTTCATTTTTAAATTCTACAGCTCCTTCAATAGCTCTGTTGAATGTTACCAAAGTTCCGTTAATTGATTTGGTTTCTCCCGGTTTGATGTAAACATTCTGTCTTCCGGTACTTCCTGTAGACACCAGGTGAAGGTATTCTGCACCGTTGGGTTCAGCAACCAGGCTGTCTTTTTTTCTCTGAATATATTCCTTGGCAAAAATCTTTACTTCTTTTCCGTGGAAATCATAGGTGGCATTCAGATCTTTGTGGAGTGGAGACATCAGGTAAGGAATATCTTTATAATTAAGGACATCACCTTTTTCCTCAATCTGAATCTTAAGGAAGTTTTTATCCGTTACGATTTCGTTGGATGTTTCTCCTTCTCTAATGTGCATGGTTCCCTCGAAACTGATGTATCTTGTGATGGCACCACCGATAAAAATGAATATAAAAGCCAGGTGAAAAACAAGAACCGGCCATTTCTCTTTTTTCCAAAGTCTATATCTGCCGATATTTCCTATGAAGTTGAGAATAAGCAGGACCATGATCAGTTCAAACCATTTGGCCTCATAAATTAATGCTTTTGCTGTAGGCGTTCCATAGTCGTTTTCCAGGAACGTTGCATAAGCCATTGCAAATGCATACACCAGTAACAAAACAGCCATTGTCCTGGTTGAGATAAGAATATCTTGGAGCTTCTTCATGATTTAATTATACTTGACATGCAAAAATAAGCATGATAAACTACAAAGAGATTAAAAAAAACTGTTTTTTGTCATTTTAAAGCCCGTTTCGCTTATTTTGAATCATTCTTAATAACTTAAAAAACACTAAGGAAAAAACAATTTTTAAAACCAGGCAAATCAGGATTCATTATACCTATAGCCGTGATTGAAATCTTCTATTCAAAAACAACTCAACAAAACACAAACAACTGATTTAAAGTTATTTAAATTAAAATCGGTTTTATAAGAAATTGGATGGACAAAGAATTTATTTTCCAAGAGATATCTTTTTCCTGATTTTGCTCAAGAATTCATGGGTAATCCCCAAATAGGAAGCAATTTGTTGCTGGGTAAGCTTTTGTTCAAGTTCCGGGTATTTTTGCAAAAATTCCACATATCTTTTATCAGCTGTTTTACCTGTCAAAGAAAGAATTCTTCTCTGTAATCCCACTGATGACTGCTGGTTCATCATTCTAAAAAGCTTTTCTACCTGGGGCATTGTTTCATACAGAAGTTCTTTATTCTTTTTGGAGATCATAAGAACCTCGCTATCCTCAAGAGCTTCTATATTCAGAATACTGGGAACATGATTAATCAGACTGTCGATGTCCGTTATCCACCAACCTTTGACAGCAAAATAGAGTGTCTGTTCAAAACCGTTTTCATTGAGATAATATACTTTACAGCATCCACTGACAACAAACCCTTCAAAAGAACAGTAATCCCCTTCTTTAAGAATCACTTCCTTCTTTTTAAAGACTTTATATTCAAATGGAGAAGCAAACCGAGTGAATTCCTCTTCGGATAAGTCTATATACCTGTTGATGTTTTGATAAAGTAAGTCAAGCATTATTCTGTTTAAGCAAAATAAAGATACCAATTATTGTTGATACCTTTATTCATTACCCATTGTTCATTACTTATTTTCCATGTAAGAAATCATCTGTACTGACAATTCTGGCATAAAGATTTCCTAATGCGGAGATCCCGGCTAAAAATGACCTTTGTACTTCTGCCGCTTTTATGACCTGCCCGTTCAATTCCCGGTCTAGTGTTGCAGTAGCATCTCCAATAATGGTATTGGTAAAGCCAAAGTCAAATGCAGCTCTTGTGGTTGATTCTACACATACATCAGTCATCATACCTGTAATCACCAGATTTTTGATTTTTTTCAACTGAAGATACTGCAGCAGATCAGTTTCCCTGAAGCTGTTCGGAAAATGTTTTACAATAACTTTCTCATCAGATTTCGGGCTCACCCATGAACTGATCTCCATTCCGGGAGTATCCGGAAGAAAAAAGGTGGCTCCTTCATTGGCGGAGATATGCATAATATGGACCACAGGAAGATTGTTTTTCCTAAAATAATTCAAAATATCTTTAGCGTTTCTCCCAGCTTTTTCAGCGCCTTCCAGTGTCATCTTCCCTCCAGGAAAATAGTCGTTTTGTACGTCAATAATTAATAGTGCAGTGTTTTCCATTTTTCTTTTTTGTTGCGCGTTTATACATACGAATGAAATTAAAACCAAACATAAAGTCAGAATACTTTTAAAAGTGTCTTTCATTATTTTTCTGTTATAAAATTAACAGGACAAAATTATGACGGAAAGAGTTCCTGACATTTGAACTAGTTCAAAAAATGATGTTCATAAAAAACAGGTTTTAAATAGGTGAGTTCCGGGAAAATGGTAACAGATGATCAGACAAACACACAAAGCGTCCTTTCAAAAAAATAAGAACATCGTCATCTTATATGGCTACAATAAATCAAAACAATCCATAATTAGATTAATTTCCATTATTATGTTTTTTTATTTTAAACTAAATAAAACAAAAAAAATATTATTATTTTATATACTCTTCATCAGATAAAGAATATTTTAAATCAAATTATTTAAAATTTTAGAGTTAAAATAATAACAATACCAACCATTTGAAATGAAAAATAATTATATCTTTTATTTTTGGAATTGTTATTGTTGAAATTAAAATGATTTTTTTTACAAAAAAGGTTTTAATGTTGGAAAAACATTAAATTTGCGATATTGATATTATGGACAAAAAGACACAAAAAAAACAGACTGAATCGCCGGAAGCAGGCCGAATTTTATCTAAGCCGCGTATATTCTTTGGGCTTACTTTTATCCTTTTCTCTATTGTTCTAGCATTCTCATTCATTTCCTATTTAATGAACTGGAAAGCAGACCAAAGCCAGGCAGGAACCATGCTTGATAAGGGTATAAAATCTTCAAACATTTTTGGGAAATTAGGAGACTGGTTTGGAAATTTTTTCATATTTGAAAGTATTGGTATTGCCTCATTTATTATTGCATTTTTATTCCTAGTGGTAGGAACAATGATTCTTAAAAAGAAAATGTTCAAGCCATGGAAAACCATTGGCCATTCCCTGTTTTTTATTTGCTGGCTTCCTATTTTTATGGGAGCACTTACCAAAGGACAAGGAGTTTTAGGAGGAGTCTATGGTTACCAGATCATGGATTATCTTAATTCCATCATCGGAGCTGTAGGGTTGTGGACGGTATTGGCTGCAAGCATCCTTTTATATTTTATCCTGGAATTCAATCTTCGTCCAAGCTCTATCAAAGCCAAGCTGAATAAGATCAATGAAAATACCATTGGAAAGGTAAAAGCTATGATGCCGGATTCCAATGAAGATTTTGAAGCAGATGAGGAAATGAAGGAAGAGGCTGAAGAAGCGGCATCTCATGTTACAGTAAGTGACCTTAGCCAGCAGCCCCCTGCCAATCCTATCAATAAAATAAAAGAACAGGAACCTGTACCTATTTCAAAACCGGTTCAGGAAGTTCCTCTTACTACCGATATAGAAACTATTGTTACTCCGAATCATACTTCTTTTGAAAATGGTCAAAAAGACATCACACAACCGGTGAACTTAAACCTTAATCCAAAACCGGCTGTTCCGATGTCTACGCCTGAGGAAGCTTTTGATATCAGACCCTCTACTCCATCTTCTGTCTCTACTTCCGCACCTGTTCAGGAAGACATTAAATTTAAAGTAGAAATCGCCCCTGTAATTGATATACTGGATGATTCGGATAAAAAGTCTCAGGAACTGGTAGAAAGGCATGGCTTGTATGATCATAAATTAGATCTTGCTAATTTCCAGATGCCTCCGGTAGATTTATTAAAAGATTACGGGAATGAAGAAATTTCTATCAATAAAGAAGAGCTTGAAGAAAATAAAAATAAAATTGTTGGTCTTTTAAAGAACTTTAATGTAGGTATTGCCGAGATCAAGGCGACCATCGGGCCAACGGTTACTTTATACGAAATTGTTCCGGAAGCCGGCATCAGGGTGGCAGCCATTAAAAAACTGCAGGATGATATTGCTTTGAATCTTTCAGCTTTAGGGATCAGGATTATTGCGCCAATGCCGGGAAAAGGAACTATCGGTATTGAAGTACCAAGAAAGAATCCTACCATGGTTTCTATGCGCTCTGTTATTGCTTCTCAAAAATTCCAAAATACAGATATGGATCTTCCGGTAGTTTTCGGAAAAACAATTTCCAACGAAGTTTTCATGGCTGACCTTGCAAAGATGCCTCACTTATTGATGGCCGGAGCAACGGGACAGGGTAAATCTGTAGGAATTAATGCTATTCTTACTTCTCTTCTTTATAAAAAGCACCCGAGTGAACTGAAATTTGTAATGGTGGATCCTAAAAAAGTGGAGCTTTCATTATACTCAAAAATAGAAAGACATTATCTGGCTAAACTTCCGGATGTGGATGAAGCTATTATCACAGACACCAATAAAGTAATCAATACCCTCAACTCTCTTTGTGTGGAGATGGATACAAGGTATGACCTTCTTAAAAATGCGTTCTGTAAAAACCTAAAAGAATACAACAAGAAGTTTGCAGAAAGAAAATTAAATCCTGAAAACGGACACCGTTTTTTACCCTATATCGTTCTGGTAGTAGATGAGTTTGCCGATTTGATCATGACCGCAGGAAAAGAGGTAGAATTACCTATTGCCAGACTGGCACAGCTTGCAAGAGCCGTAGGTATCCACCTTATTGTGGCAACACAAAGGCCTTCTGTAAATGTAATTACCGGTATGATTAAAGCCAACTTCCCTGCAAGAGCAGCATTCAGAGTGATCTCCAGTGTGGATTCAAGAACTATTCTTGATTCTCCGGGTGCAGATCAGCTGATTGGTAAAGGTGATATGCTTTATTTCAACGGTAATGAAATTTTAAGACTTCAGTGTGCTTTCGTGGATACTCCGGAGGTTGAAAGGCTTGCAGAATATATTGGGGAACAAAAAGGATATGCCTCGGCATTCTTACTTCCGGAATATGTTTCTGAAGATTCTACAAGTTCTGTAGGGGCTTTTGATCCTAATGAAAAAGATGCATTATTTGAAGATGCCGCAAGAATTATCGTATCTACCCAGCAAGGCTCCACTTCTATGCTTCAGCGTCAGTTGAAACTGGGCTATAACAGAGCGGGAAGAATTATGGACCAACTGGAAGCAAGTGGTATTGTAGGAGGCTTTAACGGAGCTAAAGCAAGAGAGGTGATCATCAGTGATCTTCATTCTTTAGAACAGTTTTTGGAAGATTTAAGAAGCTAATTCATCATACAAAGTAATTAATCCTGGGTATGCAACAACATAACCCAGGAAATATAAACAATATTCAATTCAGCTAATATCATGAAAATTACAATAAAACAAACCTTTAAACTGGGGATTTTTGCATCTGTACTTACATTATCTTCTTGCGCATTAAGATCTGTTCCCAGTGACTATTCTTCTGTAAAACTGGATGTCATAGACAATAATACTCTGGGAAATGGCAAAGTACTCATTTATAACGGTGCTGGAGTTCTCCACAAAATGGATAATACAGCAAGATTAAATATTGGACTTGATGGTAAATCTCTGGGACAGATCAGACCTAAAGAATATGTTATTGTTAATCTAGAAAATGGAAAACATGAATTCACTGCTCTTCATATAGATATGGTGAATATGAGAAGTAAACATCCGGTTGAAATTAATGCAGGCACTAAAGTTATTAAAATTGAGCCTACCATCACTTCTAATAAATTAACAGTAACCAATATTCTTCCTGAAAACTTTGATACATATATTGAAAGACCCGAGACAAGATAATTTACAAAACATTATCATTATCGACACGCTTTATTCAAGGGAACAGGTCCTTAAAAATTAAAAAGGGTAAAAAAAACAATTTATATTTTTTTACTTGAGTATTAAAAATAGTGAACTTTTTTTGGAACAGTTTTTGGAAGATTTGCGTAATTAAGGGGAAAAAAGCGAATGGCTTTACCCTTAAGAGTTAGAAAATGTCTAAAGATTATTAAATAAAAAAATGAAAAATATTATTTCAAAAGTTATATTAGGAAGTTTTGTTGTAGGTGCAGTTGGTATGACCAGTGCTCAGAAAATAGATGCTAAAGCCAAAAAGATATTGGATGATATTACAGCCAATTACAAATCTAAAAAGAATTCTTACTTCAAATTTTCTTTTGGAAGCGGTCTTAATGATCAGGTAACTAAAACAGAACCTGGAATTTATTATTCGGCAGGAGATAAATACAAGTTGAAAATCATGGATACTGAACAGATCTTTGATGGAAGCAAAATTTACAATATCAGTATTGACGATATGGAAGTAACCATTGCAAAACCTAATGGAAACAGCACCCTCTTCTCCCCTATCAATTATCTTAGTACGTATAGAAATGACTATAATGTAACCTATAACGGAAAGAAAATGGTCAACGGTGTGAATGCTGATTTTATCAAACTAACTCCCGTAAAATCAAACGGAATAAAGTATGTATATCTTTTTGTAGATTCTGTAAAAAAACAAATGGTAAAGCTTGAACAGCACGGAAACAATAAGGATGTTGCTGTAATTGCGATCAAAGAATATAAAGAAAATCAGGATCTGGATCCGAATATGTTTGTTTTTGATAAGAATAAATTCAAAAACTACGTAATCACTGAACTTTAAAAAGCAAGAAAACAGGGCTGTAAATACGCAATTCTGTTTTTAAGTTAAAAAAATAACAAAATATAAGAGCCGCAAGTAAAATTTGCGGCTTTTTGATTAATTTTGGCGCATGTTAAAAATACTAGACCGATATATCATAAAAACCTTCTTTGGACCGTTTTTCTTTATATTCAGCGTATTGTTTTTCATCTTTATTGTAAACATTATCTGGGTTCAACTAGGGCAATTTATGGGAAAAGGATTAAGCTACTGGCAGATCCTTAAACTTCTTTTTTATCTTGGAGTAAGCGTTATCAGTATGGTGCTTCCTCTTACTATCCTGCTGGCCAGTATTATGTCCTTTGGAGAATTTGGTGAAAGATATGAGCTGGCAGCAATGAAGGCCGCAGGAATTTCTCTGACGAGAGTTATGATGCCTCTCCTGGGGGTGGCCACCATATTGGCGGTTATGCTTTTCTTCTTTTCAAATAATATCATTCCCGATTTCCAGAAGAAGGCGAAAAACATGCTTTTCAACATTGCACAGACTAAACCGGCGCTTAACTTCACTCCCGGACAGTTTATCGATCAGATTCCCGGCTATATGGTGAAATTTGATAAAATTTATGGAGAAAACGGTGAAAATATTGAAGGCGTTTTTGTTCACAGAAAAGCAAACACCTACGAAAACCAACAGTCTATTGTTGCTGAAAAAGGAAAATTTGTTCCGGCAGCCAACAGGAACTTTTTAAAACTGGTGCTGCATAACGGATATGTATTTGAGGACAATTTTGCCGGAAAGGGAGAAAATGTAAGAATGAAGCAACCCGATCAGGCTATTAAATTTGATACACTGACCTCTCACTTTGATATCAGTGAAATTATCAACCAGGCTATCGAAAAAGAACAGATTACAGATGACTACCGTTTCCAAACCTACGGACAGCTGAATGCAACCATTGCTAAAAGTAAAAAAGAAAATAAACTGTTTTTCGATAATATCGGAGCTGATGTCCTGGGGCAGACCAATTCTGTAGTTGCCTACATGGATAGAGGCAACATTCATAAGGCAACTCCCAAACCACAGGTAAAACTGGACACTGTAAAAAGTGACAAAAAGCTGGAAATCCTCTATAACTCTTACAACAGACTGGATAACCTGAAAACTTCTCTGGAAAGCAAAAAAAGTGAGTTCAGTACGAATGTAAAATATTTCAGTAAGGTGGTTATTTACCAGCAAAGAATAGTCTCTTATTCTGTAACCTGTATTATCTTTTTCCTGATTGGAGCCAGTTTGGGATCTATCATCCGGAAAGGAGGTATGGGGCTTCCCGTTATCATAGCTATTGTTATTTTTATCATTTTTTATGTAATGAATGTAGGAGTGGAAAATTTATCCTGGAGCGGAAAAATGAATCCGTATCTGGCAGCATGGCTCCCTAATTTCATTCTTCTTCCTTTTGGAATCTGGATGACGTATAAAGCACTTACAGATTCACAGCTATTCGATGCAGAGAAATATAAGGCATTATTTAAGCCTATTACTAAGAGGTTCTCAAAAAATAAAGAGCATCAAAGATATCAATAGATACCTGAAATTGAATATTCAACACAGTACAGACCCGGAAATTCCGGGTCTTTTTTATTTCTGAAAATAGAATGTTGAAGTTTTCTACTTTTTAAAGTATAAAATGATATGGCTCAATAACAGCCTGTTTAAGTGATGTGATCTTCTACGGTACACACTATTTTGCTACCGGAAGCTTTTCTCCTGAAAATAAATCAAATCCCTCCTCATCAATGATCAATCTCTAAAAAAATACAGGGCCGGAAGGAGAAATCAAACAACAGATATAAACAAAAGAGGCTTCCGACCGCGGAAACCTCTTTTTGTATGTCAAACATTGATGCCAGTTAAAACTTGTACACAAATGCGTTAATATTCATTCCTGCTCCTACAGAAGCAAACAGGACGATATCATTTTTCTTGATCTCATGTTGCTCCAATTCACCGTTAAGAATCATCGTAAGCAAAGTTGGAATAGTTGCCACACTGCTGTTTCCTAACTTATGAATTACCATAGGCATGATATTCTCGGGAAGCGGAGTATTATACAGCTGGTAAAACCTGTTAACAATAGCTTCATCCATTTTTTCGTTAGCCTGATGAATAATAATCTTATCGAGCTGATCAATGGTATATCCGCTATTATCAAGACATTTCTTCATAGCATCAGGAACATTTACAAGCGCAAATTCATAGATTTTCCGCCCATCCATTTTGATGTATTTTGTATCCGGACATTTTTCATTATTGTAAGATTTTCCAAAATACAGATAGTCTTTTTCTGTCAATGTATAGGAAGCAGAAAGGTGAGATTTTATTCCGGAGTCATCATTACTCTTTTCTAAAATAGCGGCTCCGGCTCCGTCAGCATAAATCATACTGTCCCTGTCATGGATATCCACTACACGGGAAAGGGTTTCAGCCCCAATTACCAGACAGCGCTTTGCAATTCCTGCTTTGATAAAAGCATTAGCCTGTATCATACCTTCAATCCAGCCGGGGCATCCGAAGAGAACATCATAAGCAACGCAAAAGTTGTTTTTGATTCCTAATAAATGCTTCACCCTTGCTGCAAGACTGGGAACCGTATCAGACTGAACTGTCCCGAAGCGTACATCCCCAAAATTATGGGCAAAGATAATATAGTCTAAAGTTTCAGGATCTATTCCTGCATTTTCAATGGCAGCCTGAGCTGCAATAAGTCCCAAATCTGAAGTAACCTGTGTGCTGCTTGCATACCTCCTCTCTTCAATGCCCGTAATTTTTTTTAATTTATCCGTAATCGATGCATTGTTTTCTTTTAATAACACTCCTTCTTTATTGAGAAAAATATGCTTATCAAAAAATAGATTGGTTATCGTTTCAGATGGAATGTAGTTCCCTACACCAATAATTCTCGTCATCACTATAATGTTTTGTTTCCTGTCTTTATTTAAGGTGTTTCAGGAATAATTTTATAAATATAATGATTTAACGCTAATATCTATCAAAATATTATAGTAAGGAAGCGTATTACTTCAAAATTTTATATAATTAAATACATAAAGTTCATCAAAATTAAAATTAAAGTTCTGATATACAGAAAATAAAAGAGGTTTCCTACCGGAAACCTCTTATTAATATTTAAAAAACTAAAAATTATACTTTCATAATTTCTGCTTCTTTTGTCTTAAGATGATCATCGCAAAGCTTTACATATTTGTCTGTGAATCCCTGAATTTCTTCTTCTACTCCTTTTACAACATCTTCAGAAACACCCTCTAACTTTTTAAGTTCCTTCAAGCCATCCTGTCTTGCATTTCTTATCGTTACTTTAGTGTTTTCAGCTTCTACTTTAGCCTGTTTTGCCAGTTCTTTTCTTCTCTCTTCCGTTAAAGGCGGAACATTAAGGATAATATTCTCACCATTGTTAGAAGGCGCAAAACCTAAATTAGAATTAATAATAGCTTTTTCAATGGCATTGATTGCCGTTCTGTCCCAAGGCTGGATAGAGATGGTCATCGCATCCGGCACAGAAACATTAGCTACCTGGTTAATCGGAGTGGGAGCACCATAATATTCAACCATTACATCCTGAACCATTGCCGTAGAAGCACGTCCTGCTCTGATTCTTTGAAATGCATGATCCAGGTGCTTTACAGCTGCGTCCATATCCTGCTTTACAGATTCTAATATAAGATCTAATTCTTCCATTATTATATTATAGTTTGATAAATTGCACATTAATTGTTCTAATTGATAATTAATAATTGATGGGTAATAAGTAATGAAGAATTTTAAATTTCCTTATCTCCTACTTATTATGGTTACCAGATTACAAATTAACTAAAGTACCAACATTTTCTCCTTCAACAATTTTTTCTAAATTACCATCTTTGTTCATATCGAATACAATAATAGGTAATTTATTTTCATGACTCAAAGTAAAAGCTGTCATGTCCATTACTTTAAGATTTTTTTCAAATACTTCATCAAAAGATAGCGAGTTGTATTTTACGGCGTCCACATTCTTTTCAGGATCACTATCATAGATTCCGTCTACTCTTGTTCCCTTTAAAATAACATCAGCACCAATTTCGATAGCTCTCAAAGTAGCTGCTGTATCTGTTGTAAAATAAGGATTTCCTGTTCCAGCTCCAAAGATGACCACTCTTCCTTTCTCAAGGTGTCTTACGGCTCTTCTTTTGATAAAAGGCTCAGCTACTTTATCCATTTCGATAGCAGACTGAAGTCTTGTTTTAATTCCTGCATCTTCCAATGCTCCCTGCAATGCCATACCGTTAATTACTGTTGCCAGCATTCCCATATAGTCACCCTGTACTCTATCCATTCCTTTTGCTGCTCCTGCAACCCCTCGGAAAATGTTTCCTCCTCCAATGACAATCGCCACTTCACAACCTTTTTCCACTACTTTTTTTATTTCTGCAGCATATTCCTGCAGTCTTTCAGTGTCAATACCGTATTGTCTGTTACCCATTAAAGCCTCTCCACTTAGTTTCAGAAGGATTCTTTTATATTTCATTTTTTATTTTTAATAACGATTTACCGGAGCTGATTTCTCCAAAATTTGATTTTGCAAATATAATCATTATAGATATTGATAAAAGAAAAATATTTAATTAGAAATAATGTCAGAAATATTTTGAAAAGTACGAAAAAGGATTATTTTTGCATTAATTATAAATTGAATTGAAGAAAATTATCATTTTTTCATTATTTCTATCAGGAATTGTTTCTTATGCACAAACAGGAACAAATGTTTATCCGTTCTTAAATATACCTGTATCTGCAAGACAAGCCGCCTTAGGTGGTGATGCAATTTCGATAAGAGATTATGATGTTTCCTTTGCTATTGCAAACCCAGCCCTGTTAAATAAAGACTCTGACAAACAGCTTTCCGTTAATGCCACCGCTTATCTGGCTGACTCGAAATACGGAACCATAGCGTATGCCAAAGATTTTGATAATGGTCATATGGCCACTATCAACGCCAGATATATGAGCTATGGAAGTATTCCAAGGACTGATGAAAGTGGTTTTGAAAACGGAGAGTTCAAAGCTTCAGATGTTGCCATTGGAGCAGGCTATGCGTACCAGTTTGAAGAAGACTGGACAATAGGGGGAGGAATTAATTTTGTTACTTCAAAAATTGATAATTATACTTCTTCTGCCATTTCAGGAACGGCAGGAGTTACCTATCACAACAAAAAGAACAAAGAAGTTCTTTCCCTTGTACTCAGAAATTTTGGGTTCCAGCTAAAATCCTTCAATGGAGTAAAGGAAAACCTTCCTTTCAGAGTAGATTTGGGATATACCAAAATATTAAAAAACTTCCCTCTTGCGGTTACCATTACGGCTCATGATCTTCAGCAGTTTGATATTTCTTCAGAGTTTAATACTGACGGACAAAAAGTGAATGCCGGCAGAAAGATTGCAGATCACTTCTCGCTGGGAGCAGAATTATTCCCGGAAAAGAACTTTAACATAAGACTGGGATATAACGTGAAAAGAGGAAATGAACTCGCTGTAGCAGATCAGAGAAACTTTTCAGGGCTTTCTGCAGGATTTGGAGTTAAAGTATCAAGATTCCGTATAGATTATGCTCATGTAAGATACCACAACTCTTCCAACGTCAATCAGATAGGAATATCAATGGACCTTTCCAGCCATAGAGGGGAATAAAAAAAATAGTAATCCTTCTTAAAATTTCTTATTATTTCTTGATTTTCTAAAAAAAATCTTGAAATTTGCAGTATGAAAAAACCTGTAATAGCGATCGATGGGTACTCGTCTACCGGAAAAAGCTCTATCTCTAAAGTCATTGCTGATCAATTGGGACTTATTCATATGGATACCGGTGCACTTTACAGAGGCGTTACCTGGTATGCATTGCAGCACTGTTTGGATGAAGACGGCAACATTGACCTGAATGTATTATTCTCTTCTTTAGATCAAATAGAGCTCGAATTTAAAAACAACGAAGGAACATTGGTTCTTTTCCTTAATCATACAGATATCTCTAAAGAAATCCGTATGAATGAAGTTTCAGACCATGTAAGTGTGGTAGCCAAGCAAAAAGAAGTAAGAGACTTTTTACTTCAGGCTCAGCGTTCTTTGGCAGAAAAAGGAGGCGTTATTATGGATGGACGTGACATTGGGACAGTAGTTCTGCCAAAAGCGGACTATAAATTCTTTCTTACTGCCAGTATTGATGAAAGAACAAACAGAAGATTTCTTGAATTAAAAGGACTCGGAATTGAAGCCGATAAAAAGCAGGTAAAACAAAATCTTATTGAAAGAGACAAAATAGACAGTGAGCGCGAAATAGCTCCTCTGAAGCAGGCTGACGATGCAATTGTTATTGATAATTCCACACTGAGCAAAGAGGAAACAATACAGCTTATGCTTTCTTATATTCAAAAGATTTAACAATTTTTAATAGGCTTACAACCTCCTTTGGTACACAAATTGTAAGTTTTATTACTGTAAAAACTAATCTATTATTAACTATTAAAAAACTTATAAATGTCTAGAAAAGAAAAAAATACAGCAGGTATATTAGCGGGACTTCTTGCAGGTGCTGCTGCAGGTGTAATCTTAGGGATGCTTTACGCACCGGAAGAAGGAAAAGAAACCAGAAAGAAAATCAAGAATAAGGCTAATGATTTAAAAGATCAGGCTAAAAATAAATATGGAGAAGTTTCTGAAAAAGTAAAAGACCAGTATGGTAATATCTCTTCCACTTTCAAAGAAACAGCGAATAATGTAGCGCACACCATGAAAGATGGATATGATAAGTATAAGGATCAGATTGTTTCTAAAACTGCAGACGTAGTGAAAGATGTAGAAGCAGAATTGAATGACCTAAAAAAATAAGTAATTTATCTTTTTTAAGTAAATTACAGAAAGGAACTTTTGTACAAAAGTTCCTTTTTTTGTAACTTTAAAAAAAAACAATGATAGAGACTATTAAAGAATACGCCTCGAAGAGAATTGATCTTCTGAAAATAGAAGCTACTGAAAAGTCTTCTCTCTCTGCCGGGCTCATTACCTACTTTGTAGTACTGCTTGTTGCTTTTGCTTTTTTTATTATTCTTTTCAATTTTGGAATTGCATTTCTCATTGGCAAAGCACTGGATAATTATTCCTATGGATTCTTAATTGTTGCTGCATTTTATGCCTTAGTAATGGCTTTTGTCATTGCTTTTAAAAATAAGATTGTCAATACTGTTGCAGATCAGGTTATTAAATTTTTAAATCATTAAACTATGGGCAGAAAATACGAAAGCATAGAAGAATTAAGAAGAAAGAAAAAACTGCTTAAGAGTGAAATCGATGATCTTGAGAACCTTCTTACCTTTAAGAACACAAAAGAAAGCTTAAGTGCCTTTACCAATGGGTTAACAGATCAGTATCTTCAGGAAAAGGTAAATGAAGACGGAGATGAAAAAGTAGTCCTGAGAAAAGATGTAATCGCAAGACAGCTCACCTCAGAAGTGAAAGATCTTCTCATCAGTAAAAATACAGCTGTAGGTATTGCCAGTTCTGCATTTAATGGAAATATTGCAGATGGCCTTATAAAACTGGGCATTACTGCCATAGTAGGAAACTATGCCAAAAAGAATATGAAAAGTACCAACTGGAAGAATAAACTTGTAGGTGTTACTTTAATATACCTTGCCCCTATTGCCTTAAAATTCGTCAGAAAAAAACTGGAAGTTTACCAGAAAAATAAAAGTGTTTCAAGCTTGGAACAGCTGATATAGTAAGATATAGATGCCAGATATCAGATATCGAACTTTATACATTAGATCAGTTTGTTAAATTAAAATAGTAGCTATTTATAATTTAAGAACTTACTGTCTAAGTTCCCTGTCTGATATCTGATATTTTTATATGATACCTATTTTGAAAAAAGCTGTCCTAAAATAATTCCCGCCGCCATTGATACATTCAGGCTTTCTGTAGACTGGGAACTTCCAAATCTTGGGATAGTAACACACTTCTGAAGAAGTTTTTCCGTTTCCGGCCTCATGCCGTTTCCTTCATTTCCTAAAATCAGATTTATCTTTTCCGGTTTTTCAAAACTATAAATACTTTCACCATCCATATCCGTTCCGATATTTACATTATCCGTTTTTGAAAGATAGTCCACAAGATCTGTATATACTATATTTACCCTGGTAAAAGATCCCATACTGGCCTGGATTACTTTTGGATTATAGAAATCAACAGTATCTTCGCTGCAGATGATCTGTTCTATTCCAAACCAGTCTGCAAGACGGATAATAGTGCCCAGATTTCCGGGATCCTGAATACCATCCAAAACAAGCTGAATATTTTTATCTTCCATTCTTTCTTCTTCGGCAAGATAACATACTGCCACAGAATCTTTCGGAGTTTTAAGGAAACTAATTTTTTTTAGCTCATTTTCAGAGATATGGGAAACAGGAATATCGGTACGGTCCAATTTTTGCGGATCGGTTGAAAATATTTCTTTAACTTTAATATTAGAATTAGAAAGTTCACAAATGATTTTATTACCTTCAACCAAAAACAAATTGTATTTTTGTCTGAACTTCTTTTTATCTAAAGACTGTAAAATTTTTATTGTATGAGCTGTAAGCATTATAAGAATTCTCCTCAAAAGTATTATAAAATTATATCATTTGCAACATTTGTTGGTCTCCTTTATGCTTGTAGTACGACAAAAAAGGTTCCGAATGGTGAATATCTCCTTACCAGAAACAGCTTTAAATTTGAGGATAAGAAAGAATTCTTTGATGAAGAACTGAAAGATTACGTTCAGCAGAAACCTAACAAAAAACAGCTGCTTTTCATGCCTTTAACGCTGGCTTTCTACAATATGGCCAGTCCCAAATATGATACGATACTTAATGAATACATGACCTATCCCCGGGAGATGAGAAATCAAAAACTAAGGGATTCTTTATTCATCAAGTACAATATGCAAAGCAGTGTAGGAAAAAGTCTTTTTTTTGACCGTGTATTGCACAACTGGGGAACACCACCGGTAATCTTAGACCAGACAAAAAGTGAGAAAAGTGCTGAATCTATCAAAAAAAGACTTATCTACAGAGGTTTTTGGGACGCAGATGTAAAATTTAAACAAGATCTGGACTCTTCTGCTAAAAAAGCAGCTGTCAATTATTTCATCAGACATAATGACCCCACTTATATTAAAGATTATTATTATAATATTCCGGATCAGGGTATAAAAAATATCTATTCTCATCTTAAAGACAAAACGCTTATAAGAGCAGGGCAAGTTCTTGATCAGACTGTTCTTGAAAAAGAAGTAACGAGAATTACAGATCTGATGAAAGATTTTGGATATTATAAATTCAATAGTTCCAATGATGAAGTTTATTTTATAGCAGATTCTATTAAGAGTAAGAAACAGGTTCCTCTGACCCTGGAAATCCATAAAGATTCTCTGGACCGTCCCTATAAAGTAGCTACTTTCGGAAATATAGATGTCGCTATTGTTGATGAACCCGGAGATTTTCCAAAAAATACAGTTAAAGACAGCTTAAGAAGGGTACGATTCCATAAAATGAATGAGAAATATAAAACATCCTCATTATGGAGAGCTGTTATTGTAGACAGCAAACAGCCTTATGACCAAAAGAAACTGGATGTCACCAAAAGGAACTTCATGGCCATGAACAATTTTAGTATTGTAAAAGCCCGGGATTCCCTAAGAAGAGGTGGGATAACTTCACCTAATGACAGCATTGTAGATGTTTTGTATGTATTGAAACCACTTCCAAAATATGATCTTAAAGTAGGAACTGATGTGAACTATTCCCAGCTATTAAATTTGGGGATCTCGCCCTCAATAGACCTTACGACCCGTAATGTTTTCAGGGGTGCAGAAAATATATCCACCAGTATTTCCGGAACTTTCGGATCTATCAGAAGTACACAGGATATTGATAAAAGAAGCACAGCATACGAAATCTCTGCCCAGGCTTCCCTTAATTTCCCAAGGCTCTTACTTCCGTTCAATTATTATAAGTTTATCCCCAAACGCTATACTCCTACCTCCTCTATTTTGTTGGGAGCATCTATACAGAACAATATCGGACTGGGAAGACTGAATTTCAATACAGGGCTCAACTATCAGGCTAATGTGAATGATCAGATTTATCATAAGCTGACTTTATTTAATACCCAAATCAGTTTAACAAAAAACAAAGATGCTTATTACAGCTATTTTGTTAATGATGAAAGGGTAAAAGACGATATTTTCGGCAGCTATTTTGCGTACAGACCCCAGATTGGAATCGATTATAAGAATAACAAGCTTAGTATTGATGACGTTTCAAAACTTCTTCTGCAGGATCAGGAATACCGTGGTGATCTGGATCAAAAAGGAACAGATCTTTTAACAGCCTTTAGAGGAACATTGGTCAATAAAGACAGACAGACCCAGGATGTGCTGATTTCTTCTATGATCTATAATTTTGTATATAGTGAAATTGGTAAGAAAGATTATCCTAATGCCTTTTATTTCAACGGTAAAGTAGAGCTTGCAGGTAATATTCTAAGTTTATTCAACAAAAAAGATAATGATGGCGGAGTTGTTACCTCACCTCAAAAAACCATATTTGGAATTCCTTATGCTCAATTTATAAAATTTGATATCGACGCAAGGAAATATTTCAAATTCAATGGAAATCAGACACTAGTCCTCCGTCAGTTTATTGGAGTGGGTGTTCCTTACGGGAACTCTCAGGATATGCCTATTATTAAGTCTTATTTCAATGGAGGGTCCAACGATATCAGGGCCTGGGTGGCATTTGGAGGATTAGGTCCGGCAGATTCTCAGGTTGATGAAAGAGTACGTACCTATATGACCAATAATGTAAAACTTACCACAAACATTGAATACAGAATACCTTTCAACAGTATGTATGAAGGAGCCTTATTTACAGATATTGGAAATACCTGGAGTCTGCGTGATCATAATGACGGATATAATGATGAATTTAAACTGAATAAATTCCTGGGACAAATGGGTATTGGTAGTGGATTTGGACTGAGAATAAATATTGCCTACATCACAGCAAGAATTGACCTTGCTTATAAGATTTACGACCCTAATAAAGCGGAAGGAGACCGATGGAGAATCAAAAACATCCAACCTTTTAAACCGACTCTTAATATTGCGTTTGGATATCCTTTCTAATCCGGAGAAACGCCTAAAATAAAGTAAATTACAGCAATCACACGGGCGAGGATTTCCCTCGCCTGATTTCTGTAAAAACTTTCAGGTTTGGTTACATCTTGTGCATCAAAACCCAGCGCATTCATATCATTATTTCTTGCGAAAAATAAGGCACGAAGATTATGAAATCCCTGCGAAACGATAATTACATTTTTCTTCTTGTAAATATCTTTACACCGTAATATACTTTTATATGTATTGAAGCCTTTCGGATCTTCTACAATAATATCTCCCGGAACACCTTCCTGATTCACCAGATAGTTTTTCATAGCAGCAGGTTCATTATACCCTTTGCTTTTTTCCCCACTTACAATAATCTTTTTGATTTTCCCATGGTGATAAAGAAGTGCTGCGGCATCCATTCTTTTGGTAAAATAGGGGTTAGACAACCCGGATCTCATTTTGGGGGATGTCCCCAAAACCAGAGCAATTTCCCTTGGAGGGATCTTGGATATTTTGGTATAGGTACGGCCATTCGTAAGCCCGAAAACCCAGACATTACAGAAACATATCAGTAAAATTCCTAATTCCACTGATATGACACCGAGACCAAATATGTTTTTAAAAATTCTCAACTAAGATCAAAGTTAAGCTTTATTTTTTTACTTTTCACAATAGACATGCAAGCCAATATATGCCCCTGCTCTTCCTCTTTTTCAGTTAGATACTCATTTTCAAGAAGTTCCACCTCTCCTTCTTCCAAAGAACATTCACAGCTTCCACAGATTCCCGATTTACACGAGTAAGGAACAGGAAATTTCTGAATCAGAAGCTGTTGCAGAATTTTATCTCTGTTATCGGGAAGTATTGTTGTATATTTTTTACCCATCATCGTAAACTCCACTTCAATATTTTCAATAAGCGGAAATTCCTTTTCTACAGGGTAAATATCATCATTATATTCCTCAAAAAGCTCAAAATGAATATTCTTTTTTGGAATTCCATGACGATAGCAGGCATTAGCCAACGTTTTTATCATTTCTCCTTTCCCACAGATCAGCACTTCATCTACAGCATCCCATATGGTAGATTCTTCATCAGTATCATCCAGATGCAGGATCTGGTTGATGATCAAATTCAGTTTTTTCTCATCCAGCCTGCCATAGAAAAAGCGGTCAGCTGTTTTTTCCTGTGAGAAAAAATAGAAAATCTGAAGTCTGTCTCCACAGGTTCTTGCAAGATGATCCAGCTGATCTCTGAAAATCAGATCCTCAGAACTCTTATTTCCAAAAAACAAAAAAAGTCTCGTCCTCGGTTCATTATGAAGGATATTTTTAAAATGACTTAAAACGGGAGTAATTCCTATACCTCCAGCAAAAGCCACAATAGTCCGGAATTCACTTGGCTTAGACCCTAATGTAAATCTTCCGGCAGGCTCACCTACCAACAACTGATCTCCTTCATTGTAATTCTGAAATAGCTGCGAAGTAGCTCCTTTAGGGGAATTAATCTTTATTCCCAGACAAATTTTCCCTTCATACGGAGCCGAAGTCATTGAATAATCATTAATTACTTCTTCACCATGAGACTGAAACTTTACACTCACATACTGCCCTGCTTCAAACTTGAAATTATCCCTTAAATTCTCAGGAATTTCAAACTCCAGAGAAAAAGTATTTTTGGTCAGTTCTTCCTTTTTCGCTACTTTTAACCGATGAAACTGTATCAGTTTCCCTTTATAGATTTGTTGTTCCATACTTCAATTCAAAAATAGATAAAAAATAATTTATGAAGAAGATAATTTTATCCACGCTTATTATTACCGCTCTTTTCAGCTGTAAAAAAGAAAGCCAGAAAACAGAGAATACCGCTACAGATTCACTTTCAGTAACAAAAAATACGGCTGCTGAAACAACTGCCTATGTTCCAAAAGAACTTTCTCCGGAAAATGTGGGTCAACATTTAGCCAAAAATAATGATACTTTATATGTGACGAATTTTTTTGCTACATGGTGTGGACCGTGTATGAAAGAAATTCCTAGTTTTAAAAATAAAATGGAGGAATTGAAAGGGAAACCTGTAAAATTCACGTTTGTCAATCTCGATGAAAAATCAGATTGGGATGGTGCTGTGAAAAATTTTGTTGTAGAAAACAATCTGAGCGGCAGCGTTATTCTTTTGGATGGACAAAAATTAGATCCAACCTTCTTCTCCGGTAACTTCAAACAATGGGATGGTGGCTCTATTCCATTTACCTTCATGAGAAAGGGTGATAAAACAGATGAGTATTTAGGAATGATGACAGAAGATGTACTGAATTCAAAAATCGATTCTTTTTTAAAGTAAAAAATATACAGAAATTCTTTCTGAATAATGTCAAAAAGGTTTAGAATCCTGTGTTTATTATTAGTAGTAGCTATTATTATAGCTGCTGGCATTAATCTGAACACAGGATTTTTAAGTTTAGAGCTGCAGGATTTTTTTCAGGATTCTGCCCATAGCCAGATTGCCGAAATCCGTATCAATCGTGTATTTGTGATGCTTCTTGCAGGAATCTCAATTCCTACTTCCGGTTTTCTGATGCAGGAATATTTTCAAAACCCATTAGCCGGTCCGGATATATTGGGGATTACTTCGGTAGCCAGTTTATCTGTAGCTTTTTACATTTTTTTTTCACAAGATATCCTTCTTCCTGAATTTCTTCAGAACAGTTTTTTGAGCTTATCCGCTATAGGAGGAAGTTTAGTGCTGATGTTGATATTATTATCGATGTCTAATAAATTCCAGGATAAATCTTACCTTATAATTTTTGGATTCCTTATCTCTGCTTTTGCAGGAGCTATTGTTTCCCTGCTTCAGTTCTATGCCGAAAACCAAAGTCTTAAAAATTATATTCTATGGTCTTTTGGAGCTAATAATATGGTAAGCAGAAATCAGATTTATATTCTATCAATTCTTGTGTTAATAGGGTTATTTTTCTGTTTTAAAACTATAAAACCCCTGATCGGAAATTCTTTAGGAACATCGTACGCACAGAGCCTGGGTGTAAATTTAAAACGTCTGAAGCTATTAATTATTATAGCATCTTCTCTCCTTTCCGCCTCTATTACAGCGTTTTTAGGACCTATCCTGTTTATTGGAATTATTGTTCCACATTTCTGCAGGCTGGTCTATAACCCGTCCAAACTATGGCAGCAATGGATCCTGAATATGTTTTTAGGAATGCTAATCATGATGTTTTTCTCCATTATTGCAGAAAAAACACAGATTCCATTGAACGTAATAAGCTCCGTTTTCGGTATTCCAGTGATATTGATGATGCTTTTAAAGCAAAATAAAATCTGATTTGGGTTGGTAAACGCTAAGACGCAAAGAAATTTTCAAATGAATATGTTCTTAAGACGCAAGGATTTTATCTCCGATAAAATTGAATCCAACATTGCTAAAATGGTAGTTTTCATATACTAATCAAGACCAAAAGTATTTTCCTGAAAATCTTTGATTTTCTTGCGCCTTAAAATATACGCAATTCAGGAGCTCCCCTTGCGCCTTTGCGTTTACCCAACATTAAATTCCTTGAATCTAATAAGCTCCGTTTTCAATATTCCAGTGATCCTGATGATGCTTTTAAAGCAAAATAAAACTTAATTGTGGTTGGTAAACGCTAAGACGCAAAGAAATTTTCAAATGAATATGTTCTTAAGACGCAAGGATTTTATCTCCGATAAAATTGAATCCAACATTGCTAAAATGGTAGTTTTTATATACTAATCAAGACCAAAAGTATTTTCCTGAAAATCTTTGATTTTCTTGCGCCTTAAAATATACGCAATTCAGGAGCTCCCCTTGCGCCTTTGCGTTTACCCAACATTAAATTCCTTGAATCTAATAAGCTCCG